>CALAZS010000044.1 GCA_937926265.1 uncultured Gammaproteobacteria bacterium | reverse complement strand
TCTGCCTGTTATTGTGCAGGTTCAGAGCTTATCGATTCAATCAGTTCCATATCCTCAGCATCACCTTTGATGACGATGAGTTCAACACGCCGGTTTTTTGCTCGGCCTTCGGGCGTATCGTTGTCCACCAATGGGTTGGTTTCAGCATGTCCCTCCACCAGAACCCGTTCCTCATCAATGTTGGGATTTCTCAACATCGCATGTAATACAGTGACCGCCCTGGCAGAAGACAGTTCCCAGTTGGAACGGAATCGACCGGTTCTGATGGGAATGTTATCAGTATGGCCGGCGACAACGATTTTTCCACTTTTGTCCTGCAGCACGGCGGTGATTTTATCCATTACCTCGAAAAACTCCGGATCAAGGCTGGCGCTGCCTGATCCAAACGAGCCTTTTTCCTGGATACGGATAATGACTTTGCTGCCCTCACGTTCGACCGTTACCTGTCCTGCCTCGATTTCCTGGTCCAGTGCCTGTTGAAGCTCTTCAACCTGCTGTTCGGCTTCCTGTTCAAATTTTTTCTGGAGCTGTTCCTTAAGTTCCTGTTTTTCCAGTTCTTCCGGGGTTATTTCGGGCGGTGTTACGTCGGGAGTCGTTTCAGGCTTGGGATCCTTCATCTCCAGGTTTTCTTTGCGCGTTTCGGTAGTTTGCTGCTTTACCTGTTCAACAATGGACTCTTCGGCGATGGTTGGGCTGAATTCGCGCTTGATAACACTGACCCCCATGACAATTTCAGCAGCTGGCACCTCACGCTGCACACCGAAAGCGTCTTTCATGGATTCTGCCATTTTCTTGAATTTAACTGCATCAATCGTTGCAAATGACAGCAGTAAAACGAAGAAACACATCAGCAGTGACATCAGATCCGCAAATGTCGGGAGCCATGCCGGCAAGCCCTGGGGGCATTTGGGACATTCTTCAGTTTCTTCAGACATCCTGCCTTATTCCTCGGTTGGGCGTTTGCTGTTAAGCAGGTAAGTTGAAAGCAACTGCTCCAGCACCCTGGGGTTCATACCTTCCTGGATACCACTGATGGTTTCAATAATCAGTTTACTGTTCAGTTCTTCCAGTTCGGTTGAACGCGTGAGTTTGTCCGCAACCGGCTGGGCAAAAGCGTTTGCAATAATGGCACCGTACAGGGTGGTCAACAGGGCAACAGCCATTGCTGGCCCAATCGCAGCAGGGTCTGACATGTTGGATAGCATTTGTACCAGGCCAACCAGGGTACCAATCATACCCATCGCCGGTGCCATAGTTGCCATGTTGGTAAACATTCGAATACCGTTTTCATGGCGCGCCAGCATCAGCTTGACCTCGGAATGAAGCATTTTCTTAACGAGTGCCGGGTCATGTCCATCAACACAAAGACTGATGCCTTTTTGCATAAAAGGATTCGATATTTCCTGACCTTCCAGCGCCAACAAGCCATTTTTGCGGGCGATATCAGCCAGTTGAACTGACTCTTCAATCAGTTTGAGAGGATCATCAACTTTATACAGAAAGGATTTGAGGCCGACTGTAAATGAACCCAGAAAGTCGCCTAATGTGACCTGAGAAAAAGTTACAAAGAAGGTTCCACCAACAACAATCAGCAGCGCTGGCACATCAATAAAAGGACCGAGTTCACCACCCGTTAAAATAGCACCGATAATGATACCGAAAGCACCAAGAATGCCGACCAGCGTTGCTATATCCAAAGTAATCTCCCTTAATTAAAGCGATATCGCTTTACCATCCGATCAGCATGCGTTTGATCTGCCAGATGTTTGATAGAATTCTTCAATTAATAAAGTTATCGTTTTAGAGGACGGAAACTTTAATCCAGATTGGCCTTTTATTAAACCATTGTCATGCAGAAAACCAAAGAGAAACGTGCAATTCTGATTACCGGCTGTTCAACTGGCATCGGATATCATGTTGCTGTCGAACTCAACAAACTCGGCTACCAGGTAATTGCCTCTGCCCGAAAAATCGAAGACGTGGAACAGCTTCGGCAACAGGGACTGAATGCCATCCAGCTAGACCTGGATAATTCTGAAAGCATCCAGGCTGCAGTCACAAAAACACTGGAAATCACCGGGGGCAGTCTTTATGCATTGTTTAACAATGGCGCGTATGGTCAGCCGGGTGCTGTTGAAGACCTCAGTCGCGAGACCTTACGCGCCCAACTCGAAACCAACCTCCTGGGCTGGCATGAACTGACAAACCTGGTTTTACCGGTAATGCGAAAACAGGGGGAAGGCAGAATTATCTATAACAGTTCTGTGTTAGGTTTTGCAGCCATGCCCTACCGTGGTGCCTACAACTGCAGCAAGTTTGCCCTGGAAGGTTTGGCCGACACATTGAGGATGGAACTCAAAGGAACCGGCATCTACCTTTCCCTGGTTGAACCGGGACCAATTCTGAGTAATTTCAGAAAAAATGCGATAGTGAAATTCTTTGAGAACATTGACTCTGAAAACAGCTTTCATAAGCCGCAATACGACGCAATGAAGAAAAGGTTAAAAACCGAGGGACCCGCTGCGCCATTTACCCTGCCACCTGATGCGGTGCTTAAGCGTGTGATACATGCCCTTGAAAGCAAAAAACCCAAAATTCGCTACCCGGTAACTGTCCCTACCTATGTTTTTGCTTTTTTAAAGCGTATTTTGCCTCATCGCGCTTTGGATCGTTTACTGATTTTAAGCTCTGGAGACGGCAAACGTTAGAAATTTAAAACCGGCCTTATAATAGACCGTCTTCGAGTAGGCCAGCTTAAAGTTGACTGGCTTAAAGTTGACTGGCTTCATAGGCCTGCAAAAACTCGGCAAAACCCATGCTATCTGCCTGTTCAATCTCGAGTTGTCTGCGATGTGATTGTTCAACCAGCGAATTGAAATATTCAAGCCTGCTTGTCGCCAGTGGCGCTATATCGAAATATTTCTTGTGAGCCTGCGACATGCGGTTTGCAAATGCATAAAAACCTTCACCCTTGACTCGCATTTCAGCCAGCATCATTGCCGAAGGTGTCAGGTTGGCATCATGAATCATTTTCAAATGATATTGCAATGCACTGACATACTGGTTATTGCCTGAAGATTCATCCAAAAGCTCAGCAACCAGCAGCATTTGTTGAAACAGTTCCGTGCCCCATTCTTCAAGCGCAATAAACTCGCCGTGTCTTTTTAATTTCAGTAAAGGTGTGCGGCCTTTATGAGCAACCATCAGAATGTTCTGATCGATTTCCTGACGTTCAACTGCATCCACCATGGGACTTTCATGCAGCAGACAGAACAGCATAAAAATCTCGAGAAAATCCAGCTGCACCTGGTCAATACCAAGCGGATGATAGGCATTAACATCCAGTGATCGTAGCTCTACATACTCGATACCTTTCCTGGTCAAGGCATCCACCGGCTTTTCCATACCATCCAAAACCGCTTTTGGCCTGACGGTACTGTAATATTCATTTTCAATCTGCAGAATGTTGGCATTTAACTGCCGCCATTTACCATCAACCTCAACGCCCATTTTCTCCCACAGCGGTGCTGGTTTTGAGATTGCGCAGCGCAGGCTATCGACGTAATCTTCCAGGCTGTCGTAATTCGCCTTGATGCCCAGACCTTCTTCCTTGCTGTTTTGATAGCCAATATCACCCATTCTTAAGGATGTGGCATAAGGTTCGTAATAAGTGGAAGTATCAAAAACATCCAATTCGTTTGGTTTGTCACCAAAAAAGGATTTACAAACTGCCGGTGAAGCGCCCATCAGGTAGGGTATCAGCCAGCCGAAACGCTGCAGATTTCGCACCAGCCCCATGTAACCCCGGTTTCGAAACTCTTTGGCAGAAACTGATTGCTGTTCTTCAAGAGACTGGTAAGCGGGCCAGAAGCCTTCTGGAACAGAGTAATTAAAATGCACCCCGGCTATCACCTGCATGACGCGGCCGTATCGATATCCGAGACCGCGCCGATACACGGTTTTCATGGTGCCGGCGTTGGATTTGCCATAGCGGGCCAGTGGAATATTCTCTTCACCATTGAGAATACAGGGCATACTGGTTGCCCAGAGTTTTTCATCTTCAAGTTGCCGGTAAACGAATGTCTGTACATCCTGCAGAAAGCACAGCACATCCTGTGAATTATCAAGCGGCGGGGTGATAAATTCCGGCATTGCCTCAGAGTAGTCCGTTGTGATCCATGGATTGGTTAAGGCTGCACCAATTTTTTCAGGATGAGGCGTCATGGCTATGCCACCGGTGCCAGCAACCCTTAAACTTTCCTTTTCAAGTCCTCGCAGCCCTCCTGACAACACAGTAACCCGGCTGTTTTGACGAAATTTTTCAATTCTTCGTTTAAGTAACTGATTCAATTCGGCAATCTCTTAATTTTGTTTTACACTTAGTAACTAGTAAATCGGGATTTTATCCTGATTCTGATGTTAAGGCTGTATCGGAGTTCATACGTGATTAAAAATTTGTTTCTGGTTGTATTCATTCTTGGTTTCTTGATCACTACATCAAGCACTTTTGCCTCCCCTTCAAACACTCAACAAGCTCAAAAAACCAATCAAATCTGGGAAAAGCTCAACCAGAAAAAACTCAAATTAAAATCAGAGTCAGCACTGGTTGTCGACAAGCATGGCAACCTGGTCTATCACAAATCGACTGACACCTCGATGCCGATTGCTTCGATCACCAAGTTAATGACCGCAATTGTCATTCTGGATTCAAAACTGCCTCTTGATGAAAAAATCACCATCACCAAAGATGATCGTGACCTGGTTCGCCTGACCGGATCACGCCTGAAATACGGTGCCAGCCTTACCCGCAAAGAACTTATTCAATTGGCCCTGATGTCATCTGAAAACAGGGCAGCCGCTGCATTGGGCCGAACGTATCCCGGAGGTACGAAAGCCTTTGTTAAGGCCATGAATCGCAAAGCCAGGTCTTTAGGCATGAATCACAGCCACTTTGCAGATGCCGCTGGCCTTAAAGCTGAAAATATCGCTTCTCCCAAGGACCTCGTAACACTTTTAAGAACATCCAAGAATTACTCTCTGATTCATCAGGCAACAACCCAGAAACAACTGACTGTTTACCCGTACCGGAAAAAAGGTCCGTTAAAATATGTGAATACCAACCGCCTGCTGAAAAATAAAAAATGGGATATCGAGCTTTCGAAAACCGGTTATATCAATGAAGCCGGCCGCTGCCTGGTGATGGAAGCAGAAATTGTTGGGGAGCCGCTGTTTATTGTGCTTCTAAACAGCTACGGAAAACTGACACCATTCGGCGATGCCAACAGACTGAGAAAATGGATTGAGTCTGGTATTTAAAAAATTCACGCGCCAGTGGTAACACTAATAAAACAGGTATGACACTCCTGCCAACCTTCCACATTGGAAACACTGATCTTCATAATTGAATTCAGCGGATAAAACAGCAATCTCTTATCCTCCGTCATTAGCGTCAACACACCTTCATTAGAAATCTCACGTAGCAATGAGCTGCGAACCATATCAATCTCTTCATCTGAATTCAGAGTGTAGGTTTCTTTTGAACCATCGGATAAATAAATTGTGAGCTGGTGTCTGTTAACTGACATACTGAAAATTAACGAATATTAGCTGAACGAGTCAGCTTAAACTGTTCCTCACGAATATAGTCTGAAAGAATTCTAGCCGATTCATTTCGAAGCACTGACTTTAATGCCTCATCATCTTCTTCATCGTACTTGTCTTTTTCCTCGTCAGACATATCTTCGGAAATCAACGGAAAACCTTTAGACTTTCTAAAGCGGTTACGGGTTTCAATACGCTGTTTCTCACGCTTTTCCCATGAAATTTTGCGTTTTTCCTCGTTGAGGCTAACGACTTTTTCATCACGAATTTCTTTAAGCAGTTTTTCCTGTTCTTCTATAAAGACAAAGCCCGGGTCATCAGAAATTCGCTCCCTGTGTTTTTCAACCAGGTTGTCTGCTTTTACAAAATACCTGAGGTCATGGCTTACCGGTTTGATGCTGGCCCAGGGCAAGGCGTTATCAAGGGAACGTTCACCATGATCAGAGATCCACTTGGCTGAAGGGAAAACAATATCTGGTTCAACGCCCTTATGCTGGGTACTGCCACCGTTGATGCGGAAAAACTGAGCCATGGTTAATCTCAGGCGCCCCAGGTTTTCATCAGAACGGATCTGTTCACCCAGGTCAATCAGTGTTTGCACTGTGCCCTTGCCAAAAGTCGGCTCACCAATAACTATGCCACGATGATAGTCCTTTATAGCACCGGCAAAAATTTCTGAAGCAGAGGCACTGTTGCGGTTCACCATAACCGCCAAAGGGCCGGAATAATAAACTGACGGATCATCATCGGACTTTACATCGATACTGCCACTGCTTTCCTTGATCTGCACAACGGGTCCCTGCTTGATGAAAAGACCGGTCAGTTCAGTTGCTTCCGATAATGCTCCACCACCATTGTTTCTCAAATCAATAACAATGCCATCCACTCCCTTGCTTTGCAGTTCAGTCAGTAACACTTTGACATCCCGGGTGGTACTGCGGGCATCCGGGTCATTCTTCTGCATGGCCTCGAAGTCACGGTAAAAGGCCGGGATTTCAATCACACCAATTTTCAGCCCTTCAAGACCATCAATATTTTCAATGATTTCAGACGAAGCTGCCTGGTCTTCGAGTTTGATTTCATCACGTACAATGACGATTTCCTTGGGCGGTGCGCCTACGCCACTTTTCTTGGGCACAATGTTAAGTCGGACGATACTGCCCTTGTCACCGCGAATCTGCTGGACTACATCGGACAGGCTCCAGCCAATGATATCTTCCATCTCACCGTCGATACCCTGGGCAACGCCAACGATCTTGTCACCTGACTTTATCTGACCACTTTTTTCAGCAGGTCCGCCGGCAACAACACTTTGCACCTTGGTAAATTCATCCTCAGCCATTAGAACAGCACCAATACCCTGAAGCGAAAGCCTCATGTTGATATCAAAGTTCTCGGATGCCCGTGGCGACATGTAACCGGTATGAGGCTCTACAACAATGGTGTAGGCATTCAGGAACAACTGGAAAACATCATCGGCATGCAGTTGCTTGGTACGTCTTAAAACACCTTCGTAGCGTTTTGTCAGGTTTTTCCTGATTTCGTCTTGCTCGGTACCGGAAAGTTTTTGAGTCAGGTAATCATTTTTTACACGCTTGCGCCAGATATCATCAAGTTCTGTGAGCGATTCTGCCCAGGGCGCTTTTTCGCGGTCAAACAGGTACATTTCATCCTTGGTAAAATCGAATGACTGATCTAATTTTTTAATTGCGAAATCAATACGGTTTTCAACCCGTTCGCGGAATAACTTAAAAATCTCAAACGCCACTTCAGGTTCACCGGAACGTAAGGCGTTGTCGAGTTCGAAGCGGTACTTGTCAAAAGCCTCGATATCAGATCTCAAGAAAAAGTGACGGTTTGGATCGAGGGTTTCCAGAAATTTATCAAGTATCTGCTCGGACAATTCATCATCGACGTACTTATGCAGGTAGTGGTAACGTTTCATAAACTGGGTGACGATAATGCTGGCATCGCGATGTTGCTCGGATGGCATGAGTTCATCCAATGAAACTTCGGTGACCTTTGCCAATGCAACCTGACTGGTTACAAAAAGCAGTATAAGTGTTGTGATGTATCTGATCATATTTTTTACTGGTAAGGGCTAATTAGCCGTTTCATTGTTTGACTCAATATTAACTTCATCAAATTTAAAAGGTGCCCGTAAAGCTTGCTGCAACTGCAGGAATTCCCCTGTCTCTCCGTCCATCAGTCCGTGACGACAAAAAAAGTCCATTATTACAAGTTCGCAGTTTGGCTTAAAAAGACCACCTTCCATTATCTTGTCTTTGACCTCTTCAACCGGCATGAGTTCAAAACCTGCAACCTCACCATCGGTATTTTCAGGGACAAATTCCTCTGATAATTCAATATCATAGCAGTAAAGTGTATCGGGTTTGTAAC
Organism: uncultured Gammaproteobacteria bacterium; assembly: GCA_937926265.1. Lineage (GTDB taxonomy): Bacteria > Pseudomonadota > Gammaproteobacteria > Chromatiales > Chromatiaceae > JABDQZ01. The sequence continues at coordinate 53,244 of CALAZS010000044.1, read as the reverse complement.
CTTTTTCATTCATCGCGTTATAGGTTAGAGCCGATACCAGAATTGCCCGGCTGGCAATATCAGGCTGCATGCCTGCCTCTTCAAGGCATTCTTTCTGCAAATTCTCCTTCAGGGACAGTCCGTGTGGCAATCCACCGGCTACCAGGTTATCAAGTTTCCCCGGAAAAATTCGTCTGTCCAGCGATCGCCTGGCAATCCACAAAAACAGCTGCTCATCCCTGCGCACAAAACCATTTAAATGCTGCCCGTAACTGCGAAAACCGAAATAAGCCACCAGCGCACGATCCAGTTCAAACAGGGTTTCAAAGGCAGTATTTTTAACCGGGTAAGGTTCATCGAGAAGATATTTAACATCGCCTGATTCAACCAGGGAATTACCCAGCTCAAGTAGCGTCGCAGTGATCTGCTTATATCCTTTAAGAGCGTTATGCAACTGAACCGACTGCCCGGAAATACTGAAAATATCCGGATAAACCTTTAACTTTTCAACAAAATCAAACCGCATAAACCCGATACATTCGTCATTATGCACAAATGGCATAAACCCATCAGGTTCAAAATTATTAAACTGCTTTACCCGTTCAACAAACTTCATTCAAAGAGCATAACCTGAGATGATCAATGAAATAAATCTCAATTTTAGGGCTAATTTCTTTTCATAATGGATAAACAACGTAGATTTGGAGGAATCGACCGACTGTATGGTTCCGGTACTGTCGAAAACCTGTCAAAAGCGCATATTTGTATTATTGGCGTCGGCGGGGTTGGTTCCTGGGCTTGCGAAGCGCTGGTTCGCAGTGGCATCGGAAAAATAACCCTGATCGACATGGATCATGTAGCTGAGTCCAACATTAACCGCCAGTTGCAGGCGCTTGAGTCGACATTGGGAAAAAATAAAGTTGAAGTGCTTGCCCATAGAATTGCCGGGATAAATCCTGATTGTGAAGTCAATTTAATTGACGATTTCATCACTCCCGATAACCAGCAGGCATTACTCAGGGGGCATATTGATGCTGTAATTGACTGCATTGATGATTTTCGCACCAAGGCCGCATTAATCAATCACTGCCGTGAATCTGAGATTGAACTGGTCACCACCGGTGGTGCCGGGGGTAAAAGTGACCCGACACGAATCCGGCTGACAGATTTGGCCCGCTCGGAACAGGATCCTCTGCTGGCTAAAACACGCAGCCTGCTCAGGCAACGCTATGGATTCCCCAGGAACCTGAAAAAGAAATTCAAAATAGCCAGCGTCTGGTCTGACGAGCAGCAGGTTTTTCTATGGGATGATGGGCAACTGCGTCAGCAACGCCCCGGTACCTGTTCCAACCAGTCACTCAATTGTGGCGGATTGGGGTCATCGATGCCGGTAACGGCTACGTTTGGTAATATAGCTGCTGCTTACATGCTGGAAAAACTTAAACAAAATCCCGTTGTGTAATAACAGTTGAGTAATAAAATAACCAATAATGATTGGTTTGATCATGCATTTTTTCTGAAGACGCTTAAAATACATCCCTGTAAGCTTGACTTCGGCATCCCTGCCTCAGACACTTCAGAAAAAATCTGACCAAACCATTTTGGTAGCCCTATATTCGCCAAGGAAAAAGAATGGAAATTAAAAACCGTCATACCGACGAAGTGATCCGCATCATTGAAGGTGACTCCCTTGTAGGAGTCGTACTCACAGAAGCCAACCTGTCGAACGCCAACCTCTCGGGCATGGACCTTTCAGAAGCTGACCTGCGTTATGCTGACCTTACCGGTGCTGATCTAAGTCACGCCAAGTTAAGAAATACGGATATACGAGGTGCGCATATCTGCGATGCCGATCTGTCACATTCAGATTTAACCGGCACTATTGCAGGAGGTGACAGGCCGTCTGACGCTGCCACCTTATGTAATGTTGTACTAAACCATTCAACACTGTCGTATGCAGATTTCAGAGGCGTGGATTTAAACGAGGTGCAAATGAAAGACTGCATTTGCCAGGACACCGACTTTTCAAATGCCAACATGAACCGCGCCAACTTGACGGGCTCGACGCTTACCCATGCGATGCTGACCAATACATACCTTCGCGCAGCCGATCTCAGTAATGCCAACCTGTCCGGTTCACATTTGAACGAAGCCAACCTAGTTCATGCCAACCTGGAGAACAGCAACCTTTGTAATGACGAGAATAATCATTCAACCATTCTTGCCAGGACACATTTACGCGAAGCCATTTTGATCAATGCCAACCTTTCAGGCAGTGTCATGCGTATGGCCGATCTGCGCGGAGCCAACCTGCGCAATGCCAATCTAAGCGGCGCATTAATGGGTGGTGCCGTTTTGCGTGGCTCGAACGTGGCTGAAGCTGATTTTACCGGTGTCAACCTGGACACGACGACGGTGGTAAATGCCAACTTTTCCCAGGCACTGAATGTCAACATGCCCGATTACAAGAAGGGCTGGCACTGATATCTGATATCTGACATCACTCCCAGAATACCTTAGGATCCTGGTAAGGGATTAATACAAGAAGATTGACTACATGCTGATAATCTTATCGGTAAAACCGTTAACTTGATTCCAGTCAGTAAATTCAATATTTGATTGAAAATCAGTTGGGCCTTTTGTGATCAGCATGATCAGGCGAATAATATGCCTGTCTAAAAAACCATAAAGCGGGTAATTTATTCTACCGGCAAAAACGGCCACTTCCTGCGGCTGCCATTTAATCTGCTTAAGAAATTTCTTCACGTATGGATTGGTCTGCGCACTTCTTTTTTCAGGTTTTCGCGCTACAAGGCTCACTGAAAAGAAGGCGTTATTTTTAGCCGCTAAAATCTCATGGTATTGCTCTATAAATGAGTAAACCAGCTTTGAATGTTTTCCATAGCGAATACTGGCACCAATAACAATTTTATCCGCATTGAACAGGTCTTCCTGAATGACCTTGTCTATTGGCTTTTGAATAACCGTATCTCCAGACTGTTGAATTGCAGCCTGAATGTGATTACAGATTTTTGTTGTTTGACCATCAGTGGTTGAATAGACAATTAAAACCCGGGACATATTTTTTTCTCAATTTACCGGTTTATCCGGTAATTGCCACTGCTGCAAGAGGCAGCTTTATTGGCAATCGCAAACCAGGAAATTCACCAGGACATTCACCAGGACAATGCTAGTCATTGATGAGTGCTGCATGTGCAGCAGCCAGCCTGGCAACCGGAACGCGCGGCGCAGAGCAGGATACATAATTTAACCCGGCCCTGTGGCAAAAATCGATCGACTGTGGATGACCGCCATGTTCACCACAGATACCCACAGACAAATCCGGTTTTGTTTCCCTGCCCCACTGTACGGCTAGCTTCATCAGTTTACCGACACCTTTTTCATCCAGCACTTCAAAAGGGTTGTCCTGCAGAATATCGTTCTGGTTATACATTGGCAGGAACTTGTTTTCAGCATCTTCACGTGAAAAAGAGAATGCTGCCTGGGTCAAATCGTTGGTACCAAAAGAGAAAAACTCTGCACGCTTGGCCAGTTTATCGGCACGCATACAGGCACGTACCACTTCAATCATGGTGCCGAAACGACAATTGAGTTTCTGGCCACTTTTTTCTTCCACATCAGCCTTGATAGCATCCATCTGTCGTTTAACCACCTTCAATTCCTGCGGCGTACAAACCTGGGGAACCATCATTTGAGGATGAACCTCCAAACCCTTAGCCAGGCATTCAGCTTCGGCTTCAAGAATTGCCCTGATTTGCATGCCATAAATTTCAGGGAAGGTAATACCAAGACGAACACCACGATGACCCAGCATCGGGTTAACTTCAATCAGGGCCCTGACCTTCTGCAGCATTAACTCCTTGGTCGCAATAGCCTGTTCTACCAGATCCAGGCTAACCATATCGCGTGTCGCCTGTTTAATTTCAGCACCTGCATCAGCCTTGAGTAACAATGCCGAGGAAGCCATTACATCAATCCCCCTGACAGTGTCACGTAAATGCTTTAGCTGCTCCAGATCATCAAGCAACTGACGTTCGGTTGGCAGGAACTCATGAATCGGCGGATCCAAAAGCCTGATGGTAACCGGCCTTGGCGCCATGGTTTCAAACAGTCCCCTGAAATCTGCGCGCTGAATTGGCAGTAATTTATCCAGGGCTGCCTGACGCTGCTCATCAGTTTCGGCAACAATCATTTCGATGACTATCGGCAAACGTTCAACCGCGTTAAACATACGTTCGGTGCGACACAAGCCAATACCCCTGGCACCAAACTTAAGCGCCCTTGCGGCATCAGTCGGTGTATCGGCGTTGGCCATTACTCTTAAATAGGCAACGTCATCAGCCCAGTCAAGAATACGGTTTAATTCTGAAGTGAACTCAGGTTCAACCATTGGCACTTCGCCAAGGTAGACATTGCCATTGGAGCCATCAATGGTAATCAGGTCGCCTTCCTTGATCACCTTGCCACCGACATAAGCTTCACGTCGATTTACATCAACCATGATACCTTCGGCACCGGCCACACAGGGTTTACCCATACCACGAGCAACCACTGCAGCATGCGATGTCTTACCGCCGCGGCTGGTCAGGATCCCCTGGGAAGCAAAGAAGCCATGAATATCTTCCGGCTTGGTTTCTTCCCGCAATAAAATAACGCGCTGTCCCTGGTCCTTACCCAGCATTTCAGCACGGTCAGCATCAAATACTGCGTGTCCTGCCGCAGCCCCGGGAGAGGCAGGCAGGCCCTGTGCCAAGGGTTCCAGCGAAACATTCTGATCAAGACGTGGATAGAGCATTTGTTCCAGGTGGGAAGGATCGATACGCAACAAAGCCTGCTTACGATCGATAAGACCTTCTTCAACCATTTCCACCGAGGTTCGAACCATGGCAACCGCATTCATCTTGCCGTTTCGGGTTTGCAGGCAATATAAAGTGCCGCGTTCAATGGTGAACTCAAAATCCTGAACCTCATGATAATGACTTTCAAGGCGATCACGCAGTTCGGCCAATTGCCTGGCCATCTCCGGCATTTCATCAGAGAGCATATCAATTGGCTTGGGTGTTCTAATGCCAGCTACAACATCCTCACCCTGGGCATTGACCAGGTATTCACCGTATAACTTGTTTTCACCGGAACCGGGGTTCCGTGTGAATGCCACTCCTGTTGCCGAGTCATTACCACGGTTACCGAAAACCATGGTACAGACATTTACAGCAGTACCATTAGCCATGTCCGGGGTAATATTGAATTCGCGACGGTAATCAACAGCACGCTTGCCCATCCATGAGTTGAATACTGCCTTGATGGCGATTTCCAGTTGTTCAAACGGATCCTGCGGAAATGCCCTGCCGGTATGGTCATGAAAAACCTGCAGGAAACGTTCACTGATATCTTTAAGATGCTCAGCTGACAGACCAACATCGCTTTTTATGCCTGCCTGTTGTTTTACGGCATCAAACTGTTCATCGAAAATTTCATCCGGAACATTCATCGCGACCTTGCCAAACAACTGGATAAAACGCCGGTAGGCATCGTATCCAAAACGCGCATCACCGGTCTGACGAATTTCACCCTGCAGTGTTTCTTCATTAAGACCGAGGTTAAGAATGGTATCCATCATACCCGGCATCGACAGCGCTGAACCGCTTCGAACTGAGACAAGCAGCGGGTTATCAGGGTCACCAAATTTCTTACCGGTTTCCTCTTCAACCTTCAACATATATGCCTTAACCTGCTGCATCATGTCATCAGGTAATGCATTGTTTTTTTCATCGAGAAAATGCAGACAGGCTTCGGTCGTTATGACAAAACCCGGTGGAACATTCAAACCGATCTGAGTCATTTCACAGAGGTTAGCACCCTTGCCACCCAACAATTTTTTGTTCTTCCCATCACCTTCTGAAAAGGCATAAACCCATTGTTTTTTTGACGTCATAGCGCTAACCCCTGAAATAGAAGACCATTCGACAACCTCGCCGGCTGACGAAATAAATTTGAGAAACCCGGCTTAATCAGCCGGCAGCTTACTGAACCTTGATTTTTTCTTTCTTAATAAAAGCTTCAATCTGCTGTTCAGCAATTAACCAGTTATCCATATCGCGGCCCGGCTGAAAGCCCTGTTTTTCAGATAAGTGGTAAGCAGCTTCAGAAACCATCCTGTATCGCTGTTCATTGGATATGATTTTTGTCCCAGCTGCTGCTTTGGCAGAAGCTTTTTTCTTAGCGGCTGTTTTTTTCTTGGTGGTAACTTTTTTAGTAACAGCTTTTTTGACTGTTGATTTTTTGGCAACTTTTTTTGAAGCTTTTTTCTTGGAGACAGATTTCTTTTTAACCATTTTTAACCTCGATAATAATTATTGAACAATCCCTATTAAACTTTATCAATGATATGTTAGGTTTAAGTGACACAAAAGCATTGATCTGGATCATTAAAAATTTATTAGATGGCAAATAGTTCAGACTCCCAAAAAATCAACACTGCACCAAAATGGTGTGTTTACATATTACGCTGCTCGGATGATAGTCTTTACACTGGAATAAGTAATGACCCTGAAGCCCGTGTTCAAAAACATAATCTTGGTCTGGGCGCAAAATATACACGTTCCCGTTTGCCGGTAAGAATGGTCTATTCAGAAACTGTTCCGGATAAAAGCCAGGCATTAAAAAGAGAGCATGCTTTAAAAAAACTGAAGCGGGAGGAGAAGGAGAAGTTGATTTTCACCCACCCGTGTGGCTCATGAAGCGAACCACCTGGGCACCATCGCTTAAGCGCTCTGCATCAAAATCATGGCCCCTGGGCTTGATTTTTATAGCATCCAGAATGGCTTTTTTTATTAAATCATTATCACTGCTTTCTCTGACAGACGGTTTTAAATCAACCATGTCATCCTGCCCCAGGCAAAGGTAAAGCTGGCCGGTACATGACAACCTCACACGGTTACAGCTTTCACAAAAATTGTGTGTATATGGTGTTATAAAACCAAGTCGCTGACCGGTTTCCTGCACATCATAATACCTGGCAGGCCCGCCGGTTTTATAGGTCGATGGCAGCAACGTCCAACTTTCATCAAGTTGCTGTTTAACTTCATCAACCGGCATGAAATGCTCGGCCCGAAGGTTACCGATATCACCCATTGGCATTGATTCGATGAAGGTCAGGTCATATCCATGGTCGCCACAATACTTCAGCATTTCATGCCATTCATCGTCATTGACACCTTTCAGCGCAACAGCATTTAACTTGATTTTCAAACCAACCCGCGTGGCCGCTTCAATACCTTTTACAACCTGCTGAAAGTCACCACTGCGGGTTAATTTCCTGAACCGTTCCGCATTCAATGTATCGAGAGAAACATTGATTCTTTTAACGCCATTTTCAGCCAGCGGCATGGCAAATTTATCTAACAGCAGACCATTGGTTGTTAGCGTTACTTCTTCCAGCTGTTCTGCATCAAGCTTTAGTTTGAGCGATTCAAAAAGCTTTAGAAGCCCCTGCCTGACCAGCGGTTCACCTCCGGTAATACGAATCTTTTTGACACCGAGCTCAATAAACACGTCACTGAGCCGAATCAGCTCTTCTATGGAAAGCACTTCGGACCTAGGCAAAAAGGTCATGTTCTCAGACATGCAGTAATTGCATCTGAAATTGCAGCGGTCTGTAACGGAAAGCCTGAGATAGGATATATCCCGACCAAATCGATCTTGCACTGATTGAGACCTCTAAACTGGTTCTGTTAAACCTGGACTGGCTCGAATTTTAGCAAATTGATGCTAGAATTTCTTTTACCTTAACAAAGACCCGAGAATACCTGTTTATATTGCACGTGATATTTTCAAGTTTATGTTAACCCGTTTATTTTTTAAGGACTTACTATGTCAGCCCCAGAAATCAAAGATAGTGAACTCTTCCAGTTACTAAGACACGGCCATATTGACGAGTTCAATGCAAAAATCGAAGCAGGTGAAAGCTGCTCGCTCACCAATGCCGACCTCAGGGGTACTGACCTGCGTGGCATGAATGCCAGCGGCCTCGATATGAGAAACTGTTATTTAAGACAGGCAGATTTACGCGGTATCGACTTCTCCGAAACCATTCTTGAAGGTGCCAGCATTAACGGCGCAAAAATATCGGGCACATTTTTCCCCAAGGAACTCAGGGCTGAAGAAATTTTGCTGTCACTTAACCATGGAACCCGGATGCGCTACATTCGCATGAAAATTAATCTGACACGTGCGGGAAGTAACTAACCCACCAGTAATGCGAACTCAGTTTTAACGGTTGTTTCAAAACTGTTTCATACATCAACCCGGCAGCCTGTTTGGCTTTATTCTGCAAAACAGGCTTATCTGACGAGAGCGAGAGGAGGACAAGCCAGGCATCTGCAGCCGGGAGTGCCGAATCAGGTAACGCTGTTTTGGACTGCATCCCCGGAAGCAAGCTGGTTTGAACATCTTTCCAGCCCTCCCGGTGGCGAAATAAAAGCCAGGCTTTTGCCAACAGCAAATTACTCAAATACCAGTCTTCCTGGGAAGAAGTTAAAACAGCGTAATCTCTCAGCCCTCTCGCCAGAAATACAAAATCTTCCAGGTGTGCAGAGTTGTTTGCATTTTTGTTGAGGCTGGTTCTGTATAACGTGCCATCCTTCCAGTTATCGTTAACCAACTTGTCACGTAATTTCTTTGCCAAATCAATATAAGATTTGCTACCTGTTGCAGTTGCAGCATTGGCATAGGCTGACAGCAACAAGGCATTCCAGGCGGTAATCACTGTCTGATCAACCGGGATGTTTTCAAGCCTGTTTTTGTTTCCAAGCTTTCGTTTAATTGAATCGAGTATGCGCTTGTCTTTGCCCGTTTTGATATTCTCAGAAAAATACGGCAGTTGTTTTTCTTCTTGTTTTTCTGGTGAATTATTAAACCAATACTTTTTAACGAAAGCCTGCTCTTCAATATTGAGTGTTTTCGATAACTGATTCTGACTCCAGAGATATGCCGCTCCTTCATTTCCATGCCGATCAATAGCTGAAAAACTTGATGAATAGCCTCCCCCGTCAGACTGCATTTCACGGGATACAAAAGCCAGAGTATCTTCTGCAACTTCAAGGTAGTCTTGTCGCTTCAGAATAGTTGAAGCCTCTATGTATACACTGGCAAGCTGCGCCTGCGTATACAGCATTTTTTCATAATGTGGCTCAGTCCAGCCTGGATCGACGGTATATCGAAAAAAGCCGCCATGAACATGATCCCTTAAGCCCTTGTTTTTAATTTGATCGAGTGTCAGTTCCAGCCATTCTTTTAATTTTGGATTTTTCGAGTCACGGTAAAGGCCAAGCAAAACACTCAACCGGGGCGCCATTGGAAAACGGTTTTGTTCTCCAAAACCACCCTGGAACTCATCGGCATTCACCTCAAAGTCAGACATTAATTCATCAATGTAAATTTCTGAATTAACGGCTGTGGCAGCTACCGGTTGATTAAACCCTAATTGATACTCTGCTGCCTCCCGGGCAAGTCGCCTGGTTTTGTCAGTCTGTGTCTGCCAGGTCTGGATAACTTTTTTTAACAGTTTTTCAAATTTTTCCGGTGGCTGATAAACGGTTCCGTAAACCGGGTAACCTTCCGGGGTTAATATGACATTTAAAGGCCATCCTGCTATGCCTTCAGTTTCTCTTACAAAATCTATCAGGTAACTGTCTATTCCAGGGTTTATTTCACGGTCAATTTTAACGGGCACAAAATAGTCATTGAGTAGCTGTGCAATAGCCTCATTCTGAAAACTTTCACGCTGCATGACATGACACCAGTGACAGGAAAAATAACCGCTGGAAATATAGATTGGCCGGTTATTTTCACGGGCATATTCGATGACTTTTTTATTCCAGGTCTGCCAGTTGACCGGGTCATCGGCATGCTGTTCCAGGTATGGGGATGGGTTGTTTTTGAGGGCGTTAGTCAGTGAAGTTGCCAGACTGGCAACTTGACTGGCAGCCGGATTGGAAAATAATGAAAGACTGAAAAGATTTAAAAAAAAGGCAAAGACAAAAAGGCGACTAAACATCTCCATCATCAGAATCCAGCTGCGCAAGAATATTTCTGGCTACCTTGATCTGGGACTCATCACCTTCTTCAAGAACTTCGTAAAGCAGGGCCCTGGCCGCGGAAATATTTTCTTCATCACGGTATTCCATCACCTGGGCAAGTTTGACATCCACAAGGTTGGTATCGGCAGCTTTATCATCACCATCGCCGGAGTGATCATCATAGTCGCTGTAAACGTCATCATCATCTTCTTCAGCTTCCATGCGATCAAGCTCTGCTTCCATTTCTTCATCGCTCAAGGGCTTGTAGTCATCCGGGAAACTATTGGCAACTTGCTCTGAAGTAGTTTCAGTACTCGAATCAGCACCCTGTAACTCAGATTTAAGTGCCCCAGATTCTGGTGTTTCAAATTCTGTTGATGCCCCAGTTGCAGCAGTTGCAGTAACTGGTGCTGATGATGGCGCAGGATGAATTGAGTTTTCCTCATTCATTCTGTCTTCATAAGCCGCCTCGTCATTGTCGGGTTCATCCTGATCCTCTTCTTCCCTATCTTCTTCGCTCTCTTTCTTTTTCACAAAAGCCGCAGAAAAGAAAACACCGAACTCAAACAATACCCACATTGGCATTGCCAGCAGTGTCTGTGAAATAACATCCGGTGGCGTCAGGAACATGCCGATAACAAACGCAGCAACAATAATATATGGCCTTTTCTGACGTAACTTTTGTGGCGTGGTTGCACCGATCATGACGAGAACAATCGTTGCAATGGGCACTTCAAAGGCAATACCGAAAGCAAAAAACAGGGTTAGCACAAAATCAAGGTAACTGGCGATATCGGTCATGACTGCGACACCTTCCGGTGCGGTGCCAGTCAGAAAACCAAAAACCAGAGGGAAAACCACGTAGTAGGCAAAGATCATTCCCAGGTAAAAAAGCAGAATACTGGAAACCATCAAAGGCACAGCCATACGCTTTTCATGCTGATAAAGCCCGGGGGCAACAAAGGACCAGAACTGGTAAAGGATATAAGGCATAGCCAGAAATACCGATGCCACCAGGCTCATTTTAAAAGGTGTCAAAAACGGCGAAGCAACCTGGGTAGCAATCATGCTGGTGCCTTCCGGCAGATGCGCCATCAATGGTTCAGCGATGAAAACATAGATTTCATTGGCAAACGGAAACATCGCCACGAAGAACACCAGAATGGCCAGCACCATTCGCAGCAGGCGATCTCTTAACTCGAGTAAATGAGAAATAAAAGGCTGTTCAGATTCAGCCTGTTTTTGTTCGCTCATGAGGCTTTAGTGGCTGATTTCTCTTCAGTGGAAACTGATTGAGATGATTTGGTTTGAGTACCTTCAAGATCGGCAATCATTTTTTCGGTGTCAGTCTTGATTTCATTCACTGATTCTGAGGCTGTTTCGATTATTTCCTGAAGAGGCTTGTTCTGTTTCTGAACTTCTAGAATACGCTTAAGCTCTTCAGCTTTAAGTTCCTGGTCTATCTCTGCCTTGACATCGGTTAGCATGCGTTTGCCTTTGCCAACCCATTTACCAACAGTCCGGGCAACACCTGGCAATCGCTCAGGACCAATGACGACAAGCGCCACAAGACCGATGAGCATCAGTTCCCAGAAACCAACATCAAACATGGATTAATTCCTGAATAATTTCAGGTTTTGTCTTTTTCTTTAGTTGCCTCACCCTCAATAACATTGTTCTGAGTATTGTCGGATTTGGCTATCTGTTCAGGTTCATCATCTTTTTTGGCATCCTGCGCATCTTTCATGGCGCCTTTGAAACCTTTTACTGCACCACCTAAATCAGAACCTATGTTTTTCAGTTTCTTTGTGCCGAAAAGCAAAATTACGATGGCAAGGACAATTAATAACTGCCAAATACTGATACCACCTATACCCATGTGATCCTCCTAAAAATCGTTTAATTATCGGCCGATAATACATTACTTTCGGCTTTCAAAGGAAATAATGTGCGGCTATTTCTTGTCCCTGCCGGCTTTTTCTTCCCTGCCAGCTTTTTCTTCCAGCCCGGATAATCCAAATCGCCGTTCCAGCTCACTGAGCACATCCTGTGGTGACAATCCCTGGTGTGATAGCAGCACCATTGAGTGAAACCAGAGATCTGCGGTTTCATAGATAATTTTGTCAGCCTCGCCATCTTTGGCAGCCATGACTGTTTCGGTGGCTTCTTCACCGATTTTTTTCAAAATTGCATCCAGGCCCTTACTGTACAGCTTTGCCACGTAGGAGCTGTCAGGGTCTGCCTGCTTTCTCTGTTCCAGCACTTCAGCCAGTTTGTTCAGTGTGTCACTCAACTTTCTTCACCTCAATAAATAGGAAATTGCGTCTTTCCAAAAACATTTCTGACACTGATCAGCCAGGAATCAAAGACGCACTTCCACTCCCTGATCAGCCATAAACTGCTTGGCCTCTCCAACAGAGTACTCTGCAAAATGAAATATCGAAGCCGCCAGCACTGCATCAGCGCCACCCATTTTCACACCATCAACCAGGTGCTGAAGATTCCCAACACCACCGGATGCAATCACCGGGATACTCACGGCAGCCGCGATGGCATGGGTTAAGTCATTGTCGAATCCAATCTTGGTTCCATCACGGTCCATGCTCGTCAGCAGTATTTCGCCGGCGCCATAGTCAGCCATTTTTTGAGCCCATTCAATTGCATCTATACCGGTAGGCTTTCGACCACCATGAGTGAAAATTTCCCAGCGCATGGGCTCACCTTCGGCGCTGACCTTTTTTGCATCAATGGCAACGACGATACATTGTGAACCAAACTTTTCAGTGGCTTCTTTAACAAATTCAGGATTAAAAACCGCGGCAGTATTGATAGCGACCTTGTCAGCACCGGCATTGAGCATACGACGAACGTCTTCAACCTTGCGGATTCCACCACCCACAGTTAATGGAATGAATACTTCGGAAGCAACCTGTTCTACCACATGAACGATGGTTTCACGGTCATCGGAGCTTGCCGTGATATCAAGAAAAGTAATTTCGTCAGCACCTTCCTCGTTATAGCGACGCGCAACTTCAACCGGATCACCGGCATCGCGAATATCGACAAACTTTACGCCTTTGACAACTCGGCCGTTATCGACATCAAGACAGGGAATAATACGTTTGGCCAGCCCCACTTTTTATCCCGCCATATTACCAGTCAGACTGTCTGCCAATGAGTCAGCCAACTTCTGGCCGTCTGCAAAATCAAGGGTACCTTCATAGATAGCGCGACCGGTGATAGCCCCCATGATGTTATCGGTTTCCGCCTTACACAGCGCTTCAATATCATTGATATTGGTAATTCCGCCGGATGCAACAACCGGTATTGAAATACTGTTCGCAAGGTGAGCTGTCGCTTCTATATTCGGGCCGGTAAGCATGCCATCGCGGCCGATGTCGGTATACACAATGGATACCACGCCATCATCCTGAAAACGACGCGCCATATCGACGACATTATGCTCAGTCACTTCAGCCCAGCCATTAATCGCCACCATGCCATCTTTAGCATCCAGGCCGACGATGACATGATCTGGAAATGCCTTACAGGCACGCGCGACAAATTCAGGTTCTTTCACAGCCTGCGTGCCAATAATGCAGTAAGAGACTCCCGCTTTAAGATAAGCTTCGATGGTTTGTTCATCACGAATTCCGCCACCCACCTGGATTGGAACATCCGGATAGTTGGAAGCAATCGCACGAATCACGTCACCATTAACCGGTTCACCGGCAAATGCACCGTTTAAATCCACCAGGTGCAAACGACGGCCACCGGCATCAACCCAGCGACCGGCCACTTCAACAGGATCATTCGAAAAGACCGTATCGTCTTCCATGCGACCCTGGCGCAGGCGCACACACTGGCCATCTTTAAGATCAATTGCAGGTATAAGTAACATGTTTATTCAAATATCCCAGTTTACAAAATTTTCCAAAAGCCTCAGACCAGCATCAGCACTTTTCTCGGGATGAAACTGCACGGCAAACAGGTTGTCTCTGCAGATGGCACTGACATATTTAATACCATAGTCTGTCGTGGCAGCCGCCAGGGTTTCATCCATGGGTTTTACATGATAACTGTGAACAAAATAAAAACGACTGCCGGACCCAATACCATTCCAAAGCGGATGCTCAATTGTCTGATCAACCGGGCTCCAGCCCATGTGAGGTATTTTCAGCGGCAGGCCATTATCACCCATGGCCTTGCCATCAAAGCGAACCACATCACCTTTGAATATGCCAAGCAGATCGGTGCCATCATTTTCCTGGCTATGTTCCATCAGGATCTGCAGACCCATGCAAATACCCAGAAAAGGTTTATCACTGGCCGATTCCAGAATTGCCTGATTTAAATGATGCTGGCCGATTGCATTCATGCAGTCGCGCGCTGCACCCTGACCCGGAAAAACAACCCGGTCAGCCTTGCGGATATATTCATGATCGTCGGTAACCCGAACTTCAGCATCACCGGCAACATGTTCAATTGCCTTGGAAACCGAACGCAGGTTACCCATACCGTAATCCAGAACTGCGATACGTTGAGACATGGTTTTTTAGAGCGAGCCTTTGGTTGAGGGCATTTGACCTGCCATGCGTGGATCAGTTTCCAATGCCATTCTGACAGCCCGACCAAATGCCTTGAACACGGTCTCGGCAATATGATGGGCATTTCGGCCGCGCAGGTTATCAATATGCAAAGTCACCTTGGCGTGGTTAACAAACCCCTGAAAAAACTCGTAAAACAGGTCAACATCGAAATCACCGATGACAGCACGCTGAAAATCAACATGCATTTCCAGCCCCGGACGACCGGAGAAATCGATCACAACCCGCGACAGGGATTCATCCAGAGGTACGTAAGCATGTCCGTATCGGCGAATACCTTTTTTATCGCCCACGGCCTTGTCAAAAGCCTGGCCCAGGGTAATGCCGATATCCTCAACCGTATGATGTGCATCAATGTGCAAATCGCCATTGGCATTGACTTCAATATCGATCATGCCGTGACGGGCGACCTGGTCAAGCATGTGATCCAGAAAACCGATTCCGGTTTTAAAAGAGGACTTACCGTCACCGTCAAGATTAACTGAAACGCTAATCTGGGTTTCCAGGGTATTTCGCTCAACTGTTGCTGTTCGGGACATCATTTTCCTGAGGATGATAAAAAAAACCTATTTTACCTGAATTTGCCATTACAAAAACCACTCATAGGTGATTTATTTAACTATTTACCTATTTATCTTTTTATCTGGTTACGGCAGCCAGATCTCAAAACAGCCACCAGACAAAGACTCACCATTTTTGAGTTTCATAAAACCGGTGCGGCCCTTGTTTTCGTGAACCTGCGCTATATTGGTGGCAAAAAAGAAGCCGAGCTGTGTGCGCCCTTCCGTGAAAGCCTTGCCGACATCCGTGTTGGACTGTTCCTGGTGATACTTGATGAACTTTTCAGGAAAACCGTCACCGTCATCTTCGACACTGAAAACCAGGTAGTTATCTTCTTCCCAGGCTGAAAGCAGAATTTTGCTTTTGGTATAACGCTTGGCATTACCGATGGTACTGCTGATGACACCGCGCACCAGGTCCTGGTCAAAATACCATGACAACCATTCATCACAGTCAATTTCGATTTCGATATGCTGCGCTTCTGCCAGGGCCGCCTCCTCGATCATGATTTCCTCAAGAAAATCATAAACATTGTATTCCATGATATTCGGAGTTAAGCGCTGGTTATCAAGTTTGTACAGCGTGAGCAACTGAACCAGCTGGTTATTGGCGCGCTTCATTTCCTGGTACATGACGCTGGCACGCTGCTGCATGTCGTCAGAAAGATCCTCGATCATCATGATGTCACCAATATGATTATTGATGACACTCATTGAGTTTTTGATGTCATGGATTACCGAGGCGAGAATATCGGAATAGCGAACAGCCATAGCCCTGCTCAGCCTTTGCTTTGCACGATTTTTTTAAGGCGGGTAACCAGCTTTTCATAAGCCAGGTTATTGGTATCGATGCGTTTGAGCCTTTCAAGAAACTGCCTGACCTTAAACAGGTCAGCGTTGTCTGCCCCCTGTTTTTCCATGCGGGTTAGCAGCGCACGAATAGTATTGGTGGTGATAATCACGTTCGTGCTCATCTGCTCGGAAGCCTCTTCAAACAGCGTTACCGCCTCATCAAGTTTTCCGGCCTGCAGCAGTTTTACACCACGGTTGTTCATTTCGATAACCTGCTTGCGAAGTTCTGCCACGAAGTCTTCAGGGTCATGGTCCAGATCCGCTTTATGCAACACCTGGGTGACAGCATTCAGAAACTCATCATCGTTATGGTTGTTTTGCACTGCCTTTTTAAGCAGGTTCTCGGTCATTTCCTTATCACCAAGGCTGGATGCGACCTTGGCCATTTCCAGTGTCATCTGGTTATCAGCAGAATCCCCGGCAATTTCATAAAGCGCATTGGCTTTTTTCATTGCCTCAGCTGATTTTTCCTCGTCGCCCTTGTTGTGATAAACCAATGCCTCTGAGGCAGCGGTATAAATATCGGCATTTTGCTTGTCACCAAAACTTTTTTGTATTCGCCCTATAGATTTCAGTGCCTCGTCATGCTTTTCCTGGTTTGTCTGAGAAACTGCCAGGTTGGCGAAAATAGATGGGTGGTTATGAACAGAATTACGGCCCAGCTTTGCCGCTTCGGAGAATGCTTTTTCTGCATTGGCAAAATCACCTGTCTGCAGGTTAATGTCGCCAAACATTTCCTGGCGGAGAATCCCCCGGGGTGAAATATCCAGTGCATTATTGAGAACCGCCTTGGCTTCTTCCAGTTGCCCCATTACCTTGTAACAGCGGGCTTGCCAGTCCATCGCATTGGTAAAATCAGGGTTGGCAGCCACCAGTTCCCTGAAAATTTCAGCCGCCTTGGCATATTCTTTTTGTTTGTATAAGACCTTGCCCATGCCCATTTGCGCCCAGGGCACATCCCTGATCGCGAGTATTTCAGAGTAGATATCCTTACTGCAGTCATACTTTTCAGCCTGGAAACAGATGTCGGCTTTAACGCGCATCAGTTCACCAAGGTTTTTGGGCTTCTGGGCAATTTTTTTATCGAGAATGGCAATTGCCTTATCGAGGTTATGTGCTTCGACAGCCTTGTAAACATCGCCGAGATCATTTTTCTTGGCTAATGCCCGCTGAATTCTGGCCTTGATAAGGTCCTTGGAAAAAGGCTTGGAAATATAACTGTCAGGTTCGTGTTCAATCGCACCCATAACCATGACACGGGTACTTTCCGCAGTGACCATGATGAACACGGTAGTCATGTTAATCAGGGAACGATGGCGGGCTTCCTCCAAAACCTGTTGGCCATCCTTGCCAGCCCCCAGGTTGTAATCACATAAAATAATGTCGTACTGCTTTTCTTCCATCGCCTCAATGGCCCTTTCGCCATTGATGGAAGAATCAATATCCCTGGTACCGAGCATACGCATGATGTTGACCAGCATGTTGCGCATGTCACCGAAGTCATCTACCACCAGAATCGACTTGTTTTCTATCAGCTTGGTAAATTCCCAGTCGCTGAGGTTTTTTGCCATTCCTTTACCTGAAACTCTTGTTTTCTAATTGATCGTCTAATATAGGCATTAATACATAATTAAGATAGCGGCTGCAAACACTTAAACTTGAAGCCAAAATGTAGCGGGACCTTCATTGACGAGTGAAACCTGCATATCTGCTCCAAAAACCCCGCTGCAGACTTTATGATGCCTTTTCCTGGCTTGCTCAAGAAAATATTCAAACAGCTGCTTTCCAGCTTCCGGTGATGCAGCGACTGAAAAACCCGGTCTCAATCCCTTGCTGGTATCAGCGGCCAGGGTAAATTGCGGTACCAGCAAAAGCCCGCCACGGGTATCATCGAGGCTCAAGTTCATTTTTCCCTGATCGTCTTCAAACACACGGTATTTCAACAACTTACTTAAAAGCTTATCCGCTTTTAACTCATCGTCATCTTTCTGGACACCTATCAGTGTCAGCAAACCATCAGAAATTTCGGCAACGTTTTTTTGTTTTACCGACACACTTGCTGAAGATACTCGTTGGATTAAAGCTATCAATTTCAGAAAAATCCTACATATTTTCAAAAAAAATTATTTTATAGTTTTTACGTCGCCTTAAGGATAACCAAGGATGAAATAGCTAAAATGGATTAATGGCTAAAGGACACTCTTGTTACCAACCAGGCTTGCGACAAAAAACCCTCACCAGGACGTGAGGGTTTTTTCTTTATAGCCAGGCTCAAATCCCAACCTGAAACTGAATAACAAGATAATCCAGCACAATACCGGCAAAAACAACTGCACCCAGGCGATTGTTATCCAGAAAAGCCTTAAAGCAGTTATCCCTGTTACGTTCCCTGATTAACCATTGGTGATAAATCGACTGTCCAGCTGCAATCAGCAAAGCAGCAAAATAAACGGCATGTAAGGAAAACACGATACCCGTCATCACCAGGCATGCCAAAAATGCCAGTTGGAAGACACCTATCCAGAAACGGTCATAGCTTCCAAACAGTATAGCTGTCGATTTAACCCCTATTTTTAAATCATCATCCCGGTCAACCATCGCGTACATGGTGTCGTAAGAAACTGCCCAGAACACTGTTGCGGCAAATATCCACCACAAGCGCAAATCGAGCTCACCCGTGTGTGCTGCAAACACCATCGGCACCGCCCACGCAAATGCAATGCCTAGATATGCCTGCGGCAAATGAGTGTATCGTTTCATAAAGGGATAACTGGCAGCAAGGAAAGCGCCACCAAAAGACAACATAATGGTGAATGTATTCAGTGAAAGCACCAGAACGAATGCCATTGAAACCAGCACCAGGAACAATATCAGTGCTTCTTTCTCGGAAACACGCCCTGCTGTTAATGGCCGGTTACTGGTACGCTTAACATGCTTATCAATATCCCGGTCTGCATAATCGTTGATTACGCATCCGGCTGATCGCATTAAAAACACACCCAGCCCGAAAACTACCAGAATCCATAAATCCGGGTTTCCCTGTGAGGCAATCCATAATGCCCAGGCAGTAGGCCACAGCAGAAGCAACGTGCCTATTGGACGATCCAGGCGCATCAGCTGCGCGTAATTAGGCCATTGTGCACGTAAACCAGTCATTGCTCTGAAGTTTTAACCTGAAGATGAAAAAATCCTGAATTTAACCCGATTCTAACCCGATAAAGGCTAATCTGATAAAGAAAAGGCGCTAAGACATAATCAGCCGAATACATTATGATTAGGAGTATCAGAAACAATCAGGTCGATTCCATGGACAACCTCGAACCCGTACAACCGGCATCATCTTCTGGAAACAATGATTCAATGCGCACCATCACCATAATCGTTTACGCATTGCAGGCCGCATCATTTTTGGTCGGTTTTACTTTCATTGCAGCCATCATTCTGAATTACATCAAAAAAAGCGATGCCGAGGGAACCGAGTACGAATCTCATTTTCGCTGGCAAATAAGAACTTTCTGGTTCAGTCTGCTTTGGGGGGCGATTGGCTTCGTGCTGGTTTTCATTGTAGTCGGCTACTTTGTGTTGCTCGCCAATGCCTTCTGGATTATCTACCGCATCATCAAAGGCTGGCTGCGTCTTTCTGAAAACAAGCCCATGTATACTTAAAACGATCTGGTCAGATCAGGAAAAACACTCAACCAAGCCTCAATTGATAGTTTTTAACTATCATTTTTATAAAATCAAACGATTTTATCTATTTTAAATTCCACCCGATAATCTCCTCAACATTCAGAGCAGGATTGGACTGAATTTATCAGTTTTAACTGCCCTGAATTGGCCTAAATCTTTTTTAAGCCCAATTTTTAAATTAATGAGGAGATTTATCATGTTAGAAAACAAAGAAAACCAGCAGGTTCCTGAAGTTACATTCCGTACCCGTCGTGACCACGAGTGGGTAGATGTATCCAGTCAGTCAATATTTGAAAATCGCACCGTAGTGGTTTTTGCCCTGCCGGGTGCATTCACGCCAACCTGTTCATCTACGCACGTTCCACGTTACAACCAGCTTGCGCCAATTTTGAAACAGCACGGTGTGGACGAAGTCATTTGTATTTCTGTAAACGATGCATTTGTAATGAATGAGTGGAAAGCACAGCAGGATGCAGAAAACGTAACCTTCATGCCGGACGGCAACGGTGAATTCACTGAAAAAATGGGTCTGCTTGTTGATAAGGATGACCTGGGCTTTGGTAAACGTTCATGGCGTTATTCAATGCTGGTTAAAAACGGCATTATCGAAAAAATGTTCATTGAACCCGATGTACCAGGCGACCCGTTTGAAGTGTCAGATGCCGATACCATGCTGGGTTATATTGCGCCAAATGCCGCCAAGCCACTGGATGTCACTATTTTCAGTCGTGACGGCTGTCCATTCTGCGTCAAAGCAAAGGGCCTGTTACATGATGCCGGTATTGATTTTGAAGAACTCGTACTTAACCGCGATTTCAACGAAGCCACGATCCGTGCCATTTCGGGTGAAACCACGGTACCGCAGGTGTTCATTAATGGTGAGCGTATCGGCGGGTCTGACAGGTTGGAAGATTACCTGGAAGATAACCTGAAAGATTATAAGGCAGCAGAAAAAGCCGCCTGATTACTTCCGCAACTATATACAGGAGATAACCATGAAAAAGCATTTTGACATGTTGGTAATTGGAGCCGGCAGTGGTGGCCTGGCAGCAGCAGAAACTGCTGCCCAACTTGGCAAACAGGTTGCTTTAATCGAAGGCGGCAGTATAGGCGGCACCTGCGTTAACAACGGCTGTGTACCCAAAAAGGTCATGTGGCATGCTGCCAGCCTGGCACATGATATTCATGAAGCAGCAGGCTTTGGTCTGAACGTTGAAACCAGTGAATTTAACTGGCAACGTTTAATCAACGGCAGGGATGAGTACATCAGCAATATCATCAACTACTGGGATGAGTATGTTGTCGCACAGGGTATCAAACTGATTCAGGGATTTGGCCGATTCATTTCTGCACACGAGGTTGAAGTCAATGGTGAAGTCTACTCGGCTGACCATATCGTGATATCAACTGGCAGCCAGCCGATGGTTCCTCCTGTTACCGGCGCTGAACTCGGTATTACTTCTGACGGCTTCTTTGAGCTCAAGCAACAGCCCGGGAAGGTTGCCATTATCGGTGGCGGATATATCGGTGTTGAAGTGGCTGGTGTGTTAAACAGCCTGGGCAGTGATGTCACAGTTTTAACCCTGGAAGATCGTTTGCTGGAAAATTTCGACTCGAGCATGAGCGAAGCCATTCAGTTCGAAATGGAAGACCAGGGCATTGAAGTTAAATGCAGTTTCATGACTAAAGAACTTTTCCAGCATGATGGCTTGATCAGCATTCGCTCTGACCGTGAAACCCTGACGGCTTTTGACCAGGTTATCTGGGCAACCGGTCGTAAACCATCGACATCGACATTAGCGCTTGATCAGGCTGGTATCGAATCATCCAATGGTTTTATTACTGTTGATGATTACCAGCAGACTTCAGTTCCTGGCATTTATGCTGTGGGTGATGTTACCGGCAAGGTACCTTTAACACCGGTGGCAATTGCTGCAGGAAGAAAGCTGGCGAGAAGACTGTTCAACGGCGAAAGCCTGCTGAAGCAGGACTACAGCAATATTCCGAGCGTAGTTTTCTCTCATCCACCCATCAGTACTGTTGGTCAGACTGAAGAGCAAGCCAGACAATCCGGTGAAAAAGTGACCGTTTATCAAAGTGACTTCACACCGATGCGTCGCTCGCTGGCAGACTCAAATACGAAAACAGTGATGAAACTGGTCTGCACCGGAGAAGATGAAAAAATTTCCGGAATTCATATCCTGGGCGATAGCGCTGATGAAATGATGCAGGGTTTTGCAG
The DNA here is from genome assembly GCA_937926265.1 of uncultured Gammaproteobacteria bacterium. Taxonomy (GTDB): domain Bacteria; phylum Pseudomonadota; class Gammaproteobacteria; order Chromatiales; family Chromatiaceae; genus JABDQZ01. Next base: position 31,215 of record CALAZS010000044.1, on the reverse strand, counting down.
TGGCGGTAAAAATGGGTGCAACCAAGGCTGACTTTGACAGCACCGTTGCAATTCATCCAAGCAGTGCCGAAGAACTGGTCACGATGAAACATCCGGTAAGAAATCACAATAGTCATCATTCAGTTGATGATGGCCTGGAATGGCAGGAAGCCAGCTGATTTTTCCAGAAAGTATTACAAGTATTAATCCTAACCGTTAAGGGTCGTCACCGGTATGGAAACCGGTCGACGATATTCCTGGTCAAATACCAGTTCGATGGTTACCTCGTCATTCAGATCAGCCATTTTTACCTGCTTCAAATCCGGCATCCTGGTCGCCATGTAGGCACAAAAAGCAGCACAGGAAGACTCGTCGTTCGACTTCATTGCATGCAACAGGTTTCCGGCAACAAATTTTACCCTTTCCACTACTTCCGGATTATCCAGCACTTCTTCACCCAGTTGAATGCCTGCATCCATCTTGTTATCCATGTTAACAAGGTAGTCAGTTTGAAACTCGCTCAAGGGTTTTTTGCGGTCATATTCAAGTTGCGCGACGCCATTTAGGAAAACAGCCATCAAATCCCGATTTGCCATAATATCTACTTGGTTGCTTAATTTGTCGGGATTTTAACGCATGACAAAACATGTAAATACGTAATTACGGGAAGCTTTTTCCTGAAATACATCAAAAACCCGTCAAAAGATCACATTTTTGTCTTATAAAACTGCCATTTAGCGCTTTTTCCCATATACTTATTAATAGCCTTCCCTTCAGACAGGAAAGCTTTGCATGGATGGAATTTGAATGATTGATGTAGCCGGCAACCTGTTTAATGCTCTTCCCCAGTCCTATGGCGTGGGTAGCAGAACTATTGGTTCCGGTTTTGCGCTGGAAAAACCCGATGAAAGTCTCGCTTCCGGCGATTCACTTCGTGCAGTTACTGCCGGCTATCGCGAAGATTCCGGATTACCTGATTTTTCAGAGAAACCCAAAAATGAACAGGGCTTTCTATCCCTTGGGCCTGTACTCGCCTCGTTAAGGCCTGATCCACAACCGGTTGAGCCAATTGCTTCGCCTTTATCTCCCTTGTCGGAAGAGCCCACCACCTGGGAAAAATTACTGGAAGAATCCAAACGCATTAGTGAATCCCAGTCTGAACGGCAGAAACAGACACGCGAATTTCTGGACGCACAGCAATCCAGTGGTGAAGATGTTGCCAGTCTCACTGCCAGCAACAGCGATCGTGTGCTGTTGGAAATTGATGTCAGCGAAGAAGCTGCCAGTGAAGAACCAGCTGGTCAGGCAGCCGCATCCCGGGCAGCACAACTATCCTTGAATGCCCAGCGTGTTGCCAACCAGGAAACTGAGCCGGTTATTGATGATAATGAGCCTGAACTGGAGCCTGTTGAGCTGGCACCTTTACCAGGACAGGGAGAACGAATCGATTCACCCTATCAATCTGAAGAAGCCTTTGCTGCCCCTCCGGTTTTCGGGGCGGACAACACCAGCCCTGCTGATGAAGCTAACCCTGAACTACCCAGCCAGGAACTACCCGGCCCACCCGGTCAGGAACAACAAAGACTGCAACAGTCTTACAGTGCCGCACCAGGCAACAGTAATGCTGGTGGGAATGTTGATTTCTACATCTAAGATAGTCTGATTAACCTTTGATTTCCGCTTTCGTCAGGATGACATCCTGGAATTGATCAGGCTTAATTAAATTTATTGCTTAAGATTATTTACCTTCTGCCGCTTATACAAAGAAGCCATCACGGTTTTTTATTCGGGTACGAATAGTTTGAATGAGCAATAACAATAAAAAAATTTCAAATTCAAAAATCCTGGTAACAGTTGTTGCCGGCTTTATTGCGGTTATGGTTGCCATGGTCATTACCTGGCTGATCAGTCTGCAACAGATGGACTACGTCAGTAAAGTCATGGATAGCTCAACCATCATCGGCAAAAAAATGGACCTGATTGCCAAGTTAGCCGAGGTCGCCCGCTCACGTACCCGACTGACAATGCGCATGATCCATACAGAGGACTATTTTGATCGTGATGAGATCAATCAGCAGCTCGATGAGAAAGCCACGGAGTTTGTTCTCGTCAGACAGGAGCTGTTTGAGCTTGGATTATCCGATGCAGAAAAAACGGTTTTTGAAAACCTGAATAAATCCATCAGACCCGCTTTAATGAGACAACGTCAGGCAGCACAAATGGCGTTAAGCGATGACGAGGAGGAACATCAGCAAGCCACACAAATATTGCTTGATGAGGTTTATCCAACTCAGGGCATTATTATTGATTATTTTTCCGGTCTTCTCGCTGACTATCGAAACGAACTTGAAAACATAAGCAACATCGCCCAGCAGCAAATTGAATCTGACAGACAGTTAAACTACCTGATTTTTGGCAGCATCTTCCTGCTGTCTTTCATTATTATAATTTACGTCAGTCGCCAGACGCGCCTGTCTGAAGATGCACTAACAACAGCGAAAGACAAAGCGCAAAGCACAATACGCAGTTTAGGTGATGCGGTTATTACCACCGACCGTAACAGCACGATTGAATACGTCAATAAAACTGCTGAAACACTAATCGGCAAACAGGCCAAGGACCTGGTTGGAGAAAAACTCATAGATGGCTTTCCTGCCCATGATAAAATCAGGAATATATGGCTATGGGAAGCTGCGGAAAAACTACTTAACAATGAAGATCTCAACCCGCTGTCCAAGAATATAACACTGCACTCATTTGAAGATATCGAATACGACATTACCGTCGCAATCTCACCAATTGTCGATATTTATGGTGAAACCAGTGGTGTCATTGTCAGTTTTCACGATATCACACAGTCTCAAACACTGTTGAAAAAAATTGAATACCAGGCCAGCCATGATGCCTTGACGGGCCTGTTCAACCGGCGCGAATTTGAAAACAGGGTATCCAAATCACTTGAACTCTATGATACCGACCTGTCCCATGCGATGTGCCTTATCGACCTCGACAGCTTCAAAGCGGTTAACGATTCCTGCGGCCATCATGCCGGTGACCAACTGTTAAAGCAACTGGCTGAGTACCTAAAACCGCTGATAAGAAAAAGTGACTTTTTTGCCAGGCTCGGTGGCGACGAATTCGGCCTGTTTTTATCCAATATCGACGCAGAAGCATCATCACGAATTGTGAACCATGTTTTGGAATCAATAAAAAGTTTTCAGTTTATCTGGGAGGAAAAGCGTTTCCGCATTGGTGCCAGCATCGGCATGATCGTCATACCGCCCGGTTTCAACGACTATGATTACCTGTATAAAGCCATTGATACGGCCTGCTACATGGCAAAAAACTCCGGTCGCAACCAGATCAAAATGGTTCATATTGATGACAGCACACTGACACAAAAAGCCCTGGAATCGGACTGGATTGACCGTATCAATAATGCACTTGAACAGAATAATTTCGTACTTTGCTACCAGACAATCGAACCTCTAAGTTTGCGTAGCCAGGGGCGCAAACACGTCGAAATTCTGTTACGCATGAATGACAACAACGAAAAAGTGATATCGCCGATGGCATTCATCCCGGTAGCTGAACGCTATGGCATGATGGATAAAATTGACCTTTGGGTGTTTCACCAGGTTTGCCAGCATGTGGTGGCAACCCCGCTTGACCCAACGGTATACGCGGTAAACCTGTCAGGCCAGACACTCAGTTCCGCTGAAAACATGCTGGAGTTGAAAAAAATCGTAGAAACACTCGAACTGCCCCCCGGAAGATTATGCCTTGAAATAACGGAAACGGTTGCCATTTCCAACCTGGAACTGGCCAGAAAATTCATGGAAAGCATGCAATCATTGGGCTGTTACATTGCCCTCGATGATTTTGGCAGTGGCCTGAGCTCGTTTTCCTATCTTAAAAATCTGCCGCTGGATTACATCAAGATAGACGGAGCCTTTATCAAGAGCGCTGCGGATGACAAATCTTCCCTGGTAATGGTTGATGCCATTCACAACGTCGGCAAAAAACTTGGCCTGCTGACCATTGCTGAATTTATCGAAACCAATGAAACCCGCGACAAGCTTGCCGAAATAGGTATCGATATGGGACAGGGCTATCTGTTCAGCAAACCCCAGATACTTTTGGTCAACAATTACCCGGGATATTACGCCAAATCAGCGAATTGAGGTTCCCGGATCTTCATCTTCCATAAGATCAGCACTGTTCAGTGCTGTTGCAGATGAAGTGGCCACCAGGTTCTCGTCACCCAGCTTGATCATCAGGCGTACCTCGTTGGCAGAGTCTGCATGCAGGATGGCATCGTCGTAGGAAATTTCGCCTTCTTTATAAAGATTGTAAAGCGCCTGGTCGAAAGTAATCATGCCCTGCTCACCACCACGTTTCATTTGCTCTTTAAGAAGATGAACTTCACCTTTCTTGATCAGCTCTGAAACCAGCGGCGTATTGATTAACACTTCAACCACTGCCCGACGCCCGCTGCCATCAGGTTTTCTTACCAGTTGCTGCGCAACAATCGCTTTGAGGTTCAAGGATAAATCCATCAGCAATTGATCGCGTCTTTCTTCCGGGAAGAAGTTGATAATGCGGTCAAGTGCCTGGTTGGCGTTATTGGCATGCAGCGTAGACAGGCACAGGTGACCGGTTTCGGCAAATGCAATTGCATAATCCATAACTTCCCGGGCACGAATCTCGCCGATAAGAATCACGTCTGGTGCCTGGCGCAGGGTATTCTTCAATGCAACATCATATGACTCGGTATCAGCGCCTATTTCACGCTGGGTGATAATGCAGCCGTCATGATCGTGTACAAATTCTATCGGGTCTTCGATACTGATGATATGGCCGGTACTGTTGCGGTTACGATAACCCAGCATGGAAGCCAGTGAAGTGGACTTACCGGTACCGGTAGCACCAACAAAAATCACCAGTCCGCGCTTGGTCATTGCCAGGTCATGAATAATTGGCGGCAGGTTAAGTTCTTCAATTTCCGGAATACGGGATTCTATTCGACGGATAACCATACCGATTGCATCTTTCTGCACGAACGCACTGACACGGAAACGGCCGACGTCATCACGGCTGATGGCAAAGTTACATTCCTTGGTATTATGAAATTCGTCGCGCTGCGCAGGTGACATGATGGACAGCACCACTTCCCGGGCCTGATCTTCATCAAGTACGGTTTTGGAAACCGGCATAACCCGACCATGCAGTTTCATGCTGGGCGGAATACCTGCGGATATAAACAGGTCAGAAGCCCGTTTTTCTGCCATCAGGTTAAGTAAGCTGTCGAAATCCATATCTTAAAGACCCCTAAAATTGAAATAAGAAAAATAAGCGTAATAAGTGAAATTACATGAATTGTTCTTTGTTTTGCGCCTTGGCCTGGGCATCCTGGCGGGAAATCATGCCTTTTTGCAACAGGTCAGTCAGGCACTGGTCAAGCGTCTGCATACCATGCGCCTGGCCGGTCTGAATCGCCGAGTACATCTGGGCAATCTTGTCTTCCCTGATCAGGTTCCTGATTGCCGGGGTACCGATCATGATTTCATGTGCAGCAACACGGCCACCACCGGCACGTTTCAACAGGGTCTGGGCAATTACAGCCCGGAGTGACTCAGACAACATTGAACGCACCATGGCTTTTTCTGCGGCCGGAAATACGTCAACGATACGGTCAATGGTTTTGGCCGCAGAACTGGTATGCAGGGTACCAAATACAAGGTGACCGGTTTCTGCGGCAGTCAGCGCCAGACGGATGGTTTCCAGGTCACGCAGCTCGCCAACCAGAATGGTATCAGGGTCTTCACGCAGGGCTGAACGCAAAGCTTCGGAAAAACCCAGGGTATCGCGGTGCACTTCACGCTGGTTAACCAGGCATTTTTTGCTCTGGTGAACAAATTCGATTGGATCCTCAATCGTCAGGATATGTCCGTAGTCATTATCATTTTTATAATCGATCATTGCCGCCAGGGTAGTGGATTTACCTGAACCGGTAGGCCCGGTTACCAGCACCATCCCTCTGGGATTATTGGTAATTTCCTTAAAAATGGCGGGCGCCGCAAGCTCTTCGAGCGTTAACACCTTGGAAGGAATAGTACGGAATACCGCACCGGCACCGCGGTCATGGTTAAAGGCATTTACACGAAAACGGGCCAGTCCGGGAATTTCAAACGAGAAGTCAGTTTCAAGAAATTCCTCAAAGTCCTTACGCTGCTTGTCATTCATGATGTCGTAAACCAGGCCATGAACGATCTTGTGATCCAGCGCCGGCACGTTGACCCGGCGAATATCACCATCGACACGAATCATCGGTGGCAGCCCGGCTGACAAGTGCAAGTCAGATGCGTTGTGTTTAACACTAAAGGCGAGTAATTCTGCAATATCCATCTTATTCTGTACCCTGTTGTTTAATAGTTTTTTACTACCCGTGGAAGCGTGAAAGCTGGAAGTTTCCAGTCTTGTCACCGGAAACAGTTTATTACTACAACGGCAAGCTTATATAATCCTTAAGCTTAAACATTTTATCAGGAATATCCAGAGCCAATTGATGACGGACATTAAGAAGAACCTGGCAGAAATTCACCAGGAGATTGAACAGATCTGTCGGCAACATGGCCGTAACAGTAACGAAGTCTGCCTGCTCGCTGTCAGTAAAACCAAGCCTGCTTCAGACATCGAGGATGCCTTTAATGCCGGGCAGAAAGATTTCGGCGAGAACTACCTGCAGGAAGCGCTGGAAAAAATAGATCAACTCAGGCAACTGGATATTACCTGGCATTTCATTGGTGGCATTCAAAGCAACAAAACCAGGCCCATTGCGGAAAATTTTGACTGGGTGCATACCCTCTCAAGCAGTAAACATGCTCACCGGATCAATGATCAGCGACCCACTGATTTGAAGCCCATTAATGCCTGCATCCAGGTCAACATCAGCCATGAAGCGTCAAAAAGCGGGCTTGATGTTGAAGAAGTCCTGCCTCTGGCAAAAGAAATTGCTTCGCTTGAAAATATTCAGTTACGCGGGCTTATGGTGATTCCTGCACCCACCTCTAATGAAACCATGCAACGCCAGGTGTTCCATCAGGTGGCTGAACTGATGCAAACCATTAAAGCCAATGGCATTGCGCTTGATACCCTGTCGATGGGAATGTCAGCTGATTACCCTGCGGCGATCGCAGAAGGCGCAACGATTATTCGCATCGGCACGGCGATTTTTGGCGCCCGTCGAAAAAAATTGTGAAACACTTTCTTGAAAAAGTTGGCAATGACACCATTTCGACAATCTAAATAATTATATAAAACTAATTGGAATCTCTATGACTCAGAAACTTGCATTCATTGGCGCCGGCAACATGGCCACAGCATTGATTAACGGACTACTCGAAGACGGTTATCCTGCCGACTCAATTACTGCAAGTGATCAACTCCCCGATAAACGTGAAAACCTCGCAGGCTCAGGCATTCATACTACCGATGACAACTGCGCAGCTGTCGAGAATGCTGACATTGTCATTCTGGCGGTAAAACCACAGGTGTTAATGGCAGTCTGCCAGGAAATCAGTGCCTCGGTGCAACAGAACAAGCCTCTTGTAATATCGATAGCAGCCGGGGTCACAGAAAGCAGCCTGGGATCATGGCTTGGCAAAAATACAGCAATTGTCCGTTGCATGCCCAATACGCCTGCCATGGTGCAAACCGGCGCAACGGTTCTTCATGCCAACAGCCATGCCAGTGATGAACAGAAAGACCAGGCCGAAACCATTTTACGGGCCGTCGGCATTACCCGCTGGCTGGATGATGAAAAGCAAATGGATGCTGCCACGGCTTTATCCGGTAGTGGTCCGGCTTATTATTTTCTTATCATGGAGATTATGGAAAAGACTGCACGCAAGATGGGCTTGTCAGATGAAACAGCTCACCTGCTGACTTTGCAAACTGCTTTAGGGGCAGCCCGCATGGCGATTGAAAGCAGTGATACGCCTGAAGAACTGCGTAAAAAAGTGACCTCCCCGGGAGGTACTACTGAAGCTGCGATCACCTCCATGCTGGAAAGCAAACTCGATGAGGTTATTCAGCAAGGTGTTTTAAAAGCCCAGAAACGTTCCGAGGAATTGTCAGCAAATTAGTTAAAAATTCTAATTACATAATTAGGTGCTTACAATGTAATCGAACCCAGTTGCTGCAGAGCTTCTTCAAAGTCGTATTCTGACACCGCTTCAGAGATTGCCTGAATGGTCGTTTCGGCAGGATGTCCTTTCAGCAACCCCTCTATTTCCTCAAGCAGCATCACTGCATCGGTGTCATCATCTTCAAGCAATGTCTTTAATTCTAACAGCTTGCTTTCGATCTTAGATTTATCAATTGGGCCTTTATCAATTGAATTATTCTCATTTGATGATGGCTGATCCAGGCCATCAAGCACAGCGATCACAGGTTTCAGTTCATCGATGACATTTTTAAGCAGTTGATTCAGGTGAGCCAGGTCAGCCTGGTCAGTTTCACCTTTGCTGCATGCCGACTCCAGTTCAAGTGCAGCTGCCTGAATCTTTTTAGCACCAATATTGCCTGCCACACCCTTCAGGGTGTGCGCCACCCTCTCTGCCGCATGCGGATCATCATCATGAAGTGCATTGTTAAACATTGCTTCGAAATCCTTCTGACTTTCCCTGAATTTTTTCAGAAGCTTAAGATATAACTTTTCATTATCCTGGGTAATGGCAAGACCAGCAGAAGTATCAATACCAGGAAAGTCGAATGCCATTGGATCCCTGTCTGATTCAGACCTTGTCTCTTTGGAAACAGGTTCACTTGCCTGTGGCGATTTTGCAGTTATCCACCTGGCCATTGTCGAAAACATCTCATTGACATTGATCGGTTTGCCAATATGGTCATTCATGCCTGCATCCAACACTTTTTCCCTGTCGCCTGCCATTACGTTGGCCGTCATTGCAATTACCGGCATATCTTTGAATTCTTCCAGCTTGCGAATTTCGCGTGTGGCCTCATAACCGTCCATAACCGGCATCTGACAATCCATCAACACACCATCAAAGTCACCTGACTTAACTATTTCCAGGGCTTCCTGACCGTTATTGGCTACTTCTGAAAGAATGCCATTAGAAGACAACAGTTCCAGTGCCAGTTCCTGGTTGATCTCGTTATCTTCCACCAGCAACACTTTGGCACCACGCAATTGACGTAAATACTCATCAATATTGTCATTACGATCACCTCGGCTGCTACTTTTAGCAGAATGACCGAAAGCCTCCATGGTGGAATCAAGAATACTCGAAGGTGAAACCGGCTTGGAAAGGATACTGTTGAATTTAACACCCTCGGCAGCTTCGGCAGCCTCCTCACGTCCATAAGCTGTCACCATAATCACCGGCAACTCAATACCATTCATTTGAATCTTGCGGGCGGTTTCGACACCATCAAGACGCGGCATCTGCCAGTCCATCACAATCAGGTCAAAATCATTTTCCTTATCTGTTTCCCGGGCTTCAAGCAACTCGATAGCCTTTTTGCCGGAATTTGCAGCAGTTACCTTAAAATCGAAAGACTCAAGAATATCAGTCATAATCTCGAGCGCGGTAATGTTGTCATCAACTACCAGCACATGCAGTCCCTTTAACTCTGGCAGCTCAGGTTTAATCCAGGTTGGCGGGGCATTTGACTGCAGACCAAACCGCGCTGTGAACTGAAATGTACTACCCTTGCCCTCCTCGCTTTCAACCCAGATGCGACCACCCATCATTTCTGAAAGTCGCTTGGAAATTGTCAAGCCAAGGCCTGTACCACCATATTTACGGGTTGTTGAAGCATCCGCCTGGCTGAATGACTGAAACAGGCGCCCCTGCTGCTCCGAGGTCATACCGATACCAGAATCCCTGACAGCAAAATGTATAACCACTTCATTTTCTGTTAATTCTTCAACACGGGCTTTGACAACAATTTCACCTTCATCGGTAAACTTGACGGCATTGTTACCCAGGTTCACCAGGATCTGGCCGAGACGCAGAGGATCACCCACCAATGCCATTGGCACCGCCGGGGAGATATCAAACAACAGTTCGATACTTTTTTCCTCAGCCTTGAGACCGACCAGGTTGGCAAGGTTATCCATAACATCTTCAAGACGGAAATCGATTTTTTCCATATCCATCTTGCCGGCTTCAATCTTGGAAAAATCAAGGATGTCATTAATGATGCCAAGTAATGATTCTGCTGAACGGTTAACTTTTTGAATATAGTTATGCTGCTTCGGTGTGAGTTCAGTTTTTAACGCCAGGTTGGACATACCAATGATGGCATTCATTGGGGTGCGAATTTCATGTGACATATTGGCGAGGAAATCCGACTTTGCCTGCGTTGCTTCCTCGGCAGATTTTTTGGCCTGCTCCAAAGCTTCGCGCGCCTCTTTTTCAACCGTAACATCATGCAGAATGGCCAGGTAAAGCACTTCACCCTGAATATGCAATTGCGTCATGGTTACCTGTACCCAGAAGGGAGTCTGATTTCGTGTCACATGCTGCCATTCGAAACCAATCGTCTGGTTTTCCTTCAGAGAATCAACGTATTTACGGGCTTTATCAGCAGAGAGGGTTCCATCTTGCTGGTGCTCCGGGGAAAATTCCAACGGCGTTTTGCCAATAAGCTCGGACTCATCATCACAGCCAAACAGGTAAACCGATGACATGTTAGCACCAACAAAAGTTAAGCTTTTATCAAGCCAAAGGTAGCCATCAGAGCTGTTATCCCAGACTGCGCGCATCTTGGCATCAGCCTCCCGGCGCTCAGTGATATCCCGGAAAGTTATTACCGCACCAACCAGTTCGTTATCCTTTTCAATCGGCACACTTGAATACTCAACTTCAAATGAACTGCCATCCTTGCGCCATAACACTTCATTATCAACATTGTGAGTTTCACCAAACGTATATGTCTTATACATCGGACAGGATTCAACCGGGTAAAAACTGCCATCGGAGTGCGAATGATGCACCAGAGCATGCACCGACTGACCAAGAAGTTCTTCCCGGGTAAAATCCAGCAATGATTCCACGGCTGGGTTTACAAAATTAACATCACCACTGGCATCGACACCAAAGATGCCTTCACCGGCAGAGTGCAGTAACAGGCGGGAACGCTCTTCAGCAACCTTAAGTTCTTTTTCAGCCTGCAGCCTTGCCTGTTCAGTACGAATAGCGAGAACGCCGTGTGCGAGGTTATCTGCAATGCGTTGAAAAAGTTTTAAGTCCTCTTCTTCCAGGTCTTCATGTTTATCAAGAAAAATGTTCAAAACACCAAAAGCATCACCGGCTTTCCTGATGGGTACGGACAGACTGGAAACATAGTCACGTTGTAATGCCGCTTCCCGCCATGTTTCTGCAATGGAATCGTTGGCTATGTCATACACCGCAACAGCCTCACCACTACGAATAACTTTACCCCAGGGAGAGTGCTGAATATCTTTATCTGCCCAACTCAGCACCAGGTGCTCAATAAAACCTTTATCGTATCCATATTGCGTCTGAACAGTTATTTTTCTTTTATCCTGTTCTTCATATCCAACCCAGGCAAAAACAGGCACATTGTTTTCAACAAGAATCTTACTAACTTCGCTGAGCAATTGTTTTTCAGTTGTCGATTGCATCACAGATTGGTTCACCAATGTCAGAGTTTTTAGATTTCTGTTGGATTTCTCTATGCGACGTTCTGACTCCTTGCGTAAAGTAATATCCCTGATAACCGCTACAACCAGTTTTTCATCATCACTTTCTATGGGACTGAGGCTGACCTCGGCAGGAAACAACGAACCATCTTTACGTTGACCGCGTAAACTTAAGGCTGCCCGTGTTAACTCCGGCTTTGGCTCTCGCAGGTAACCATCCCGCCAACTGACATGGATATCACGAACATCCGATGGAACAAGCGTTTCAACTTTCTGGCCTAGTAGCTCTTCCCGGTCGTAGCCAAAATCTTTTTCAACCTGGGAATTAACCAGAAGCAAAGTACCCTGTTGATCAACCACAATCATCGCATCGGGAGCTGATTCCATCAGCGAAGCAAAACGTTCCTGGGCAGCTTTGCGTTCGCTTATGTCCATCAATGTTATGCGGACTTCCCTGATGGCACCATTATCATCTTTTACCGGAATCGCCGACAATGATGTAAACATTGTTTCTCCATTACCCAGTCGGGTTGGCAGCTCAATATCCATCAAAGCTTTACCATCCAGCGTTTGATGAAATATGCCATCTTCATCCTGCGTAATATCAGACCATTTCAAATGATCAAATTCACTGCGCCGGTAATGCAATAACTCAGCGAAGGTTCTGTTATGTTTCAGAAAAGAACCTTGTTCGGATAAAGAGCAATATGCTACCGGAGCATTCTCATATAGATCCCACATGCGTTCTTCACGCTCATGAAGTTCACGGGTACGATCAGTCACCATCAACTCGAGCTCATCACGGGAACGCTGCATAAAGCGCGTTGCACGCTGGCCGATGGTTAGTGTCAGCAAGCTGGTTGATACCGCAAGCATTAATGCCACTATTGCAACCAGCCATAAGTGCTGCCTCATGTTTGTATAGCTTTGCATTGCTTCGGCAACATCAACTTCAGTGGCAATACCGATATCCAGCTCTTTATTCCAGACCCATATGCCATATACTGGTACACCGCGATAATCACGATAACCATTTATATCAACGACTGGTGAGCCAGTTTCATTGGAAGCGGCCTGTTTTAGCAGGTTGTCAGCCATTCGGGTATATGGCTGTCGATGACGCGGCAATGCAGGTTTAAAATCCTCTAATAAATTACCGCCCGGATCCCGGATTTGTAATACCTTGTTTTTATTATCGCTCAAGCCAATATTTTTCAGGTCCTCTGAAAATCGACTGACACTGACCATATCAGCTTTGTTATCAATCAAATAACTTTCACCGGATTGCCCAAGCCTGCCCTGCTGCATAATTTTTGAAAGCTCACCGTCTGCCTGTAGACGCTGAGTCACAACAGCTATAACTCCTGTTTCATCCATAACAGGTGCAGCAAAAAACATGCTGAGGTTTTGAAGATAGCCTTCATCAGAATCAGAAGAAGAAATTTCCACATCAGAAAAAATTGGAGAAATAAAAACAGCCTCACCTTCGAAAGCCTTTTTGAGCAATTCAGGCTTTTTTTGATGAATCAAATTAATGCTACCCAGATTGTTATCCCGTTCAGAGGCAATGTTGACTCGCTCCGGAGTGATGATGAAAAAACCGGCCTCACCAAAGTTATCGCTATGGTTTTTAAAAAATTCCCTGATCATGAAAAGCTCATCTGAGTTAGCCAGTGTTTGCTTATTTACTGGCAAATTAAGCAACGCTTGGGTTAGTGATAAAAGCTCCTTGTCGCGTCCCAGTCGCTTTAAAAAAGCCTTGCGTTCAGATACCCAGGCTTCAAGCCTTTCATTGGTGGTTTCAAAGACAACACGTAAATCACTTTCCGTATTTTTGAGCGCATTTTGTTTACCCTCTTCAACGGTATACCAGGCAAGAGCAATAACAATAAAACAAATGACCGAAGTAATTAAGATAACTGTCAGCCTGAAATTAACCGAACTGACCAGCTTTGCAATGGACTCGTCTGATAAAATTTTTGGCAATAACCAGACAGCCAACATCATTAACAGGAATATCAAACCTGCTGCGAAAACAAGAAGATGAAAATTTGATGAACTTGAAGTTTGAGATGATTGATCTGTAGACTCGGAAATTGAATTACCAGAGATTATCCAACGGTCTATTACCCTGGCCCGCTCATCCTCGGAAATGGCATCAAGGCCTTTTTGTAAAATTGACTGAAGCTGCGGAGCGTCACCACGCACGAATAAGTGAAGATCAGATGCCTCAAAAACTTCCTGACTTATACTTTTAAGACCAACAATGGCATTTTGACGCGCTATCATGGATATTACCAACTGGCCTTCCATCAGCGCATCAACTTCACCATTTAGCACCCGGTTAATGGAATCCAGTATATCGACTGTTTCAACAATAGTTGCATCAGGAAAAGCTTTTTTTAATTTTGGTATCGTTCCGTAATTTTTGATTACAGCGATTTTTTTATCTGCCAAATCCTGAACATCCTTGATGGACTGGTTATCTTCCCTGATATAAAAAAACTCAAGGATTGAAAAATAAGGTTTCGTATATAGCCCATAATTTGAACGTTCTTCTGTAAAATAAGTTGCTGGCAGAAGATCAATCTTTCGTTCTTGCAGACCGTTTAACAGTGGATCCCAAAGGTCGAATACATATTCAAAACGCAGTCCTGCTTTTTCGGTTAACAAACGAAGATAATCACCTACAATACCATCAGGTTCACCTTCATCATTCTGGTAAACAACAGGTGCCCAGTTTTCAATACCCACTTTGATGGTGTTCTGTTGAATCCACTTTTTTTCTTCAGGTGTTAGCTCGACAATTTTATTTTTATCACCATTTTTTTCATCATTTAATGCAGCCCTTGAGCGTAAACTTACCAACATATTTTCGAGGGCATCGGTGAGTATTTTTTTCTGTTTTTTATATTCATTTCCATCAACAATGGCCAAAGCCTCTTCCCGTTTCCCCAGTTTGACGTAATCAAATACCTTATTTTCCAAATCAATCAATGCATCATTGGACTGGTTGATAATGGCAATAGAGTTTTTCTCTTCCTCAGTTGCAAAAGAAATCGCTGATTCAATCGCTTTTGTCAGTGCAGGCTCATTTTCCTGGTAGCGCTCCAGCCATTTAGGATTTGAAGTAAGTGCATAGGTTAAGGTAGAAGATGTCAGGACTTCATCCAGGTATTTGATTTCACGGGAAAGCTCTTCAAGCTGGTATATGGATACAGAATTTTCCTGATCCTGATTAGCGCTACCGATAGCTGCATTTGCCTGCACAGATAAAACAAACAAAATCGAAAACAGAACCAAAATCAGCTCTACTGGGCGCCTGAGAAGAAATTGATTCATTTTATTTGTGTCTTTTCTGTTTGAAAGTAATCGTAAAATTTGAAAACGAAGCTAAAACAAGTATACATCAGCATTTCGATAATTTGCGATTTCAGCCTGATTGATTAAAATTTGGTCACATTCAATTACCTGGTAAATTTCCGATGGACAGCACTTACCTGACCAACCCGCTGGTTTTTCTTGTCGAAGTCATTTTTGGTTTATACCTGCTGATCGTTTTACTGCGTTTTTTGCTGCAACTGGTAAAAGCTGATTTTTACAATCCAATTTCGCAATTTATTGTTAAAGCTACTGCACCTGCCTTAAAACCGCTGAGAAAAATTATTCCGGGCTTCGGTGGGATGGATATCGCCTCGCTGGTACTTGCATGGATCGTTGCCACAGTAAAAATCTTCTTTATTCAATTAATTCTAGGTAAATCCGGTGTTTTTCTGTTGGCCCTGCTTCTGGCAATCCCCACAATTGTCGACCTGCTGTTAAATATATTTCTGGTTGCCATATTGATTATGGTGATTCTAAGCTGGATTTCTCCGGGTGGTTATAACCCGGCCATCGGGCTGCTTTACAGCCTGACTGACCCGGTAATGAAACCGGTCAGAAAAATGATTGCCCCGGTTGGCGGGCTGGATCTTTCTCCGATGATCGTGATGGTCATAATTGTACTGGTGCAAATGTTGCTGATACCGCCTTTACAGCACATGGCAGTGGCACTGGCAACCTGATTTATTTAATACTGGAGTTATTTAATGCTGGAGTAATTAATTCTTAAGTAACCCTGCAGAATGCCGATAACAGTTAAATAACTCAAAATCGCCAATATGAGGCACCATTTGGTCACAAAAACACTGTCTGAGGGACTCAGTGAATATGAATCGTGGAAGCAACATATTCATTCACTGATAGAAGACATTCAAAACTGGCTGGAAGAAAAAGCACTGTTCAGTGAAGAATCATGGAACACGATTGCGCGCTGCCTGGATAAAATTGAGTCGGACCACATCACCATCGCCTTTGTTGGTGAGTTTTCCCGTGGCAAAACCGAGCTGATCAACGCCCTGTTTTTTGCCGAAACCGGGCGCCGCCTGCTTCCTTCTGACGCTGGCCGTACCACCATGTGCCCGACAGAAATCACGCATGATAGTGATCGCGATCAGTCTTATATTCGATTATTGCCAATTGAGACACGCCTCGAAAGTAAAACCCTGACCGAGTACAGGAACCAGCCTGAAGCCTGGACTGAAATCATACTCGATACTGCAGACCCCAAAATCCTGGAAAAAAGCTTCAAGGAACTGGCTAATACCCATCATGTAAAAATTGAAGAAGCTGAAAAATACGGCCTGCTCAATCAACAGTTATTGAACCAGAATGGCCATCAGCCTAAATATATCGACATACCCAAATGGCGTCATGCAATTATCAGTTACCCCAACAAGCTGCTTAAACAGGGTTTGACCATCATTGATACCCCGGGCCTTAATGCCATCGGCAGTGAACCGGAGCTGACGTTAAACATGCTGCCTTCAGCACAATCAACCATTTTTGTCCTGGGTGCAGATACCGGAGTTAGTCAGTCAGACCTGACCATCTGGCAGAACAACCTGAACGGTCACATCAAAAGCAAGCGTGGTCGTCTGACAGTTGTACTGAATAAAATTGATACCATGTGGGATGACTTGCGCTCAGATGATGAAATTGAAGACACCCTCAAATCCCAGATAATCTCTACTGCCCGCACGCTTGGCATCCCACTGAAAAAGATCTTTCCAATATCGGCCCAGAAAGGCCTGATTGGTCGTGTGCGAAAAGATGACAACCTCATCAATCGAAGCGGTATTATTGATTTTGAAGACCACCTCAACCACGAAGTCAGCCAGTCGAAGCAAACAATTATCCGCCAGGATATTTCTGATGAACTTGAAGAAATGTTGTCCCAGGCAGAGCAGGTTTTAAAACAGCGCCTGAAACAGGAAGAAAACCAACTGGCTGAACTGGCCAATATCCACCAGCAAAGTGATTCGGCCATCAGCAACCTGCTTGAAAAAACCCAGATTGAGCAGGACCAGTATCGCCAAAACACCAGGTCACTGGCTGAACATGACTCCAGGCTGGAAGAAAAATCCAGGGAATTGCTGCTGACGATCAACCTGGCCGGTTTTGACCAGATCATGCAACAGGCAGGTAATGAAATTGAAAAAAGCTGGTCATCAAAAGGTATCAACAAGGCTGTCAAACTGCTTACAGATTCGCTGCAATCGCGCATTGAAGACGTACAAAAACTCATCGATGAAAACAGCCAGATAATCCGCGGTATTTACCGACACTTTGAACAAAATCACGGCATAGGCGTAATCCAGCCCAAGGCCTATTCACTGATCCAGGTTGCGGATATCCATGACAACATTCTTTCTGAAGCTGAAGCCTTTGCGAAGGGGCATCGCATCACTTTTGTTGGTCAGTCGCGCATTGTTCAGGTTTTTTTAAACACATTGGGATCGAAATCCCGGGAAATGCTTGAATCCATTGAAAAAGATATGCTGCACTGGCTTTCCAGTGCATTGCAGCCGCTGGCTTTTCAACTCGAAGACCATAAGGAAATACTTAATCGCCAGATTCATGATCTGAAAACGGCAAACCAGTCGCGAGAAAAGCTTGATGAAAAGCTGGCTTCGATGGCATCGGATATCGAGACCCAAAACCATGAAGTACAAAAGATCAGGCAGTTTATCGACCGCATCAACCGGTCGGTATTTGATATAACCTGAAACTAACCTGCATTAGGCATATCGTATAATTGATCTATACTGATCAGGTACATAATAAAAAATTATTTCTTTTTTACCGGATTATTATCCCCAAGGAGAACAGAATGAAAAAACTCATGACATTACTGGTATCACTATTTTTGCTGCTTCCGCTTGCAGCCATGGCTGAAAACAGCACCAAAATTCCAGGTCATACCATTCACCATAATGTCATTACCACTGATTTCCTTTCACCCAGTATTGCCAGTGCTTACCGTATCATTCGTTCCAAGAACCGCGGCATGATTAACATCAGTGTGATCAGGGATGAAGAAGGCACTACAGGTAAACCGGTTTCAGCAAGTATTTCGGCCAGGGCAATCAACCTGTTAGGCCAGGAACGTCTGATTCGTCTGAAAGAAATTCGTGAAGGCGAAGCAATCTACTATATTGGTGACTTCATTATTCCAAACAACGAGCGCCTGGTTTTCATGCTGGATGTCAGGCCTGAAGGAGCAAAAAAACCTTCAACTGCAAAACTGGAACATCAGTTTGTTCAGTAAGCCCAGTAAGCTCTAGCCACCACATAAAGGTTATAACAGCCCAACAATATCACCAGGCTACCGGCGACCTGCCTGACAGCAGGTCGCCGAATATGCTGAACCATTTTTTCTGCAACCATCCCCATCGCCAGCAGGTTTGGCAGGGTTCCCAACCCAAAAGCCAGCATCAACAGACTGCCTTCGACAATGCTTCCGGCACTGACTGACCAGATCAGCACGCTGTAAACCAGTCCACACGGAATCCAGCCCCAGACCAGGCCCAAAACAATTGCCTGGCGCCAGTGTTGTACCGGCAAATACTTACGCCCAAGCGGCTCTATCCGCTTCCATAAAAAACCACCCAGTTTTTCAACATGAGTCAGCACCGTCCACCAGCCAGCGAGGTAGAGACCCAGCAAAACCATAAAAACACCGGCCAGTGCCAAAAGCATGTGCTGGGCAACATGCACAGGTAAAAACCCCGCAAGCATGACACCTAATCCACCCATGATGGCACCAGCTAATCCATAGCTGACAATGCGTCCTAAACTGTAGGCGGCATGCAAAGGAAAGTTAAATGATCCCTTGTTATAGTTATTGTGAGTATTGTTATTACTTTTCAGGCCCAGTGTCAGCGCACTGACAATGCCACCACACATGCCGACGCAGTGAACGCCTCCTAACAGCCCCACCAGAAAGGCCGCAATGTATCCGGTCTCAATCATGGTTCAGCCTTTTGAATCCCATTCTGAACCGGTTTATTAGTAGACCTTTGCTGCCGCATCATCATTAAAATAAGCACCACCGCGGGCAATCCTAGTGAAGCGGCATAAATAAAAAACCAGACATATCCAACAGCATCCACAACCACCCCGGAAAAACCACCCACAAATTTTGGTAACAACAACATGATTGAGCTGAACAACGCATATTGTGTTGCCGTGTAAAGTCGATTGGTTAAACTCGAGAGATAGGCGATAAATACTGTGCCCGCCAGACCTGCGGCCAGGTTATCAGCGGTGACTACCAAGATCAGCCAATAGATCAACGGATCCTGGGTCGCCAGCCAGGAAAACATCAGGTTGGTTGCTATAACAATAATCGCACCGGTCATCAGCATTTTCATGACACCGTACCGTACCACCAGAACGCCTCCAATAAGCGCCCCGGTAATGGTGACAAATTTTCCTACCAGGCCGCTTACCACACCGATTTCAGAACCGCTGTAGCCCATGTCCTGGTAAAACGGGAATGCCATCACCCCCAGGGTAATATCACTCATTCTGAATACGGCAATGAAAGATAAAATCAACAATGCATTAAGACCATGGCGGCTGAAAAAATCAGCAAACGGACAAACTACCGCACCAACGAACCAGGCCTGAAGCTGTCTGAATTTTTCAGGTAAATGCTGATTGCGCTCGAGAAGGTCGATAACGCGTTTTTCGGTGGCCCAGGCCTGCTGACTGACACTGTGGTCAGGTTCGCTGATAATCAATGTACTCACTACGCCAATGAGCATAAACGCCGCCATAGAGGCATAGGCAACCGGCCAGGAAATATAATCAGCAATCACGAAAGCCATGCCGCCGGCGACGATCATGCCGACCCGGTATCCCAACTGGTAGGTACCGGCCATAGCGCCCTGCATTTCGTCTTCTACTGCTTCAATACGCCAGGCATCAATAACAATATCCTGGGTCGCTGATGAAAAGGCGGTAAGCACTGCAAAAGCCACAACCCAGGCCAGGTGTGAAGTTGGATTGGTTGTAGCCATTAAAATCAACCCGCTTATGACTCCCAACTGCGCCAGCAGCATCCAGCTGCGGCGCTGGCCCATGATGGCAGTCAGTATTGGCAGTCTCATCCGGTCAACAAGAGGAGACCAGACAAACTTCAACCCATAAGCTAATGCAACCCAGCTGACAAAGCCGATGGTGGTTTTGTCGACGCCTTCACTGTTTAGCCAGGCTGATAAAGTGCCGAAGACCAGCAAAATTGGCAGGCCTGCTGAAAACCCCAGAAACAGCATCGCCAGGACGCGGGGATTTTTGTATACGGAAAATGCCTGTAACCAGTTTTTCAAATTGCTTACCAACTCTCTTTATTCATTAACGGAGGAAAACCGAAATGTTTTTGACAGGACGTTCAAGCCTTCCCTGGTCACTTGACCTCGGATATCCATATCCTCGGACACCTGTCAAAAACACTTCGATTAACCTCCGCTACCGATTTGGGGCGATTACAATTTCTTTTTACAAGGTGTCGGCAGCAGGGATGCTGCCGTCAAGCTACAGGGAAGTATTTACTGCGTCCTTGTAAAAAGTGAATGGAATTGCCCCATAAAATTCTTAGCCAAGTTTGTAATCATAATCGATTGTCAGCGGGGCATGGTCAGAAAAACGCTCATCCTTATATATTTCCGTATTCAAAACCCTACCCCTGAAAGCCTTCGAAACCACCTGGTAATCAATCCGCCAACCGACATTCTTAGCCCAGGCCTGACCACGATTAGACCACCAGGTGTACTGATGTTCTGGCTGCTCCAGTTCACGAAAAGCATCAATGTAGCCGGCAGGCCCGAAAAGCTCATCCATCCAGGCCCGTTCTTCAGGCAAAAAACCGGAGTTTTTCCGGTTGCCACGCCAGTTGCGCAAGTCTATTTCCTTGTGAGCAATATTCCAGTCACCGGCAATGATGTAGTCACGGCGTTTACGCTTGAGTTTTTTCAGGTATGGCATAAAACGATCAAGAAAATGAAACTTAACCTGCTGGCGTTCATCGCTGGAGGAACCCGACTGCAGATAAAGGGAAATAACACTCAGCCTGCCAAATTTACCTTCGATAAACCGCCCCTCGGCATCAACATCTTCCCAGCCTATTCCTTCAATCACATCATCCGGTTCATATCGACTGTAAAGCCCAACTCCGGAATAACCTTTTTTTTCAGCCTGGTGGTAGTAACAGTAAAACTCTTCGGGATAATAAAGCGGCTGATCAATCTGATCTTTATGTGCCTTGAGCTCCTGCAGACAGACAAAATCTGCCTGTTGACCTGGCAGCCAGTTATAAAAACCTTTTCTGGCAGCAGCACGGATTCCGTTAAGGTTGGCGGTAATGACTCGCATGAATGCTTCGGGAATAAGCCCTTAGATTAAACAAGAATAAATGAGAATATAAAGACAAAAGTAACATAATTGGCTCTTTGAACACAGGTGTTCAAAATTATTAACGCCTAATCTCAATTGATAGCATTGGATATTTTTTGATAACTGGGGCACTTGCTTTAACATACAGCGGAATATTTAACAGGAGCTAATCATGCAGGAATACCAGAAAGAATTTATCGACTTCGCACTCAATACCGGCGTTTTGCGCTTCGGAGAGTTCACTCTCAAGTCCGGACGTATTAGCCCCTATTTTTTTAACGCTGGCCTGTTTAATACCGGCCGCAGCCTGGCTCAACTGGGCAAATATTATGCTGAAACCATAGCCAGTTCCGGTATTGAATTTGATGTGCTTTATGGACCTGCTTACAAGGGCATTCCCCTTGCTGCCGTCACCGCAGCGGCACTCGCTGAGTATCATGACATGGACGTGCCTTATGCCTTTAACCGTAAAGAAGCCAAGGATCATGGTGAGGGCGGCATTATTGTTGGTCATGAACTCACCGGCAAAGTGTTGATCATTGATGATGTTATTTCTGCAGGCACTTCGGTAAGAGAATCAATGGATATTATTGCAGCACAGAATGCTGCACCTGCCGGTGTTGTGATTGCGCTGGACAGGCAGGAACGTGGCCAGGGAGACTTATCTGCAATCCAGGAAGTTGAGCGTGATTACAATATTCCGGTTGCTGCCATTGCGCGGCTTGAGGACCTGGTCGAATACCTTGAACTTGATTCAGATAATGCTGAATCGCTGGATCGAATTAAAAAATACAGGGAGCAATATGGATCCAGTTGATCTCTGCCATAGGACTTCGGCAAGGGTTACAGAATAAAGTTTTCAGGGCTTCCAAAAACATGGATGTTTTTGGAGAGCGTACAAGGATGTATTCATGCGTCCCTGAAAACTTTATCTGTAACCCAAAGCCATGCCCGATAAAATTCATGGCGTCTTTTGGATAAGCTTCTGCAAACCCATCTTTTATCCGATTATCAGCTTAGTACCAATCAATACCGCAACCGTTTCAAATCCACGTTTAATCCATTTATTGCCCTTCGTGATGGCAAGGTGAGCCCCTGCATAGCCACCCAAAAGAGAACCGGCAATTAAAACCGGCAACCAGTCCCATTTTATCTCGCCAATAATGCCAAGCGTGATAGCCCCGGAACCATTCCAGAACATACCCACCAGAATCAGTGTATAGGTCACTGCCATTTTGTAATCGAAGCCAAACCAGCGAATCAGCCACAGGGTAACAAACAGCCCCGTCCCGGAAGTCAGCGAACCATTGAGCACACCGATAGCGAATAATACCGCTCCCCCAACCAGGTAGCCTTTTAAGTCACGATTCTTTTCTTCAGCATTCTGCCCCAATGACTTTTTAAAAATGGAATACACACCAAGCCCCAGGGTCAAGACACCCAGGGCTATTTCTGCAACCCGGTCTTCAATTTGCAAAATCAGGTTTGCCCCAAGGATGACCCCCGGCATACCTGTCATGAGAATGAAAATAACGAGTTTTTTATCAAGTGACTTTTCGCGGGCATGACGAAATGTAGCGCCAATCCCAAGCGCCACCGATGCCACCTTGTGGGTTGCCAGGGCAATACCAAATGGCAAACCCAGGAAAATAAGTGCCGGCAGTTGCACCAGGCCTGCGCCTCCACCTGAAAATGCTGAAAACAGGTTGGCAACAAACGAAATGACAAAAAGAAGGAGTAATTCCATGAAAAATTTGTCCAAAAAGGTATCAGGACCTAAACTTGGTCTTAATTAACCAAATCTCTAAATTCAATCAAACCCGAATAAAATTAAACTAAGATACCTGACTATGTTTTTACAACAACCCCTCTCGATCAATAAATCTTACTTTAAAGTTGGCTTTGCAGGCCTGTTGGTCCTGATGCTTTTATTGCCCTTATCTGTCTCTACCAAAAAGCTCTACATGTGGTACGACGAAAACGGTAACCCCTACTTTTCTGACAAGGTTCCACCCAAAGAAAACGAGAAAGCCCGAACTGAACTGAATAAAAAAGGCCGAAAAGTTGATGAAATAGGCCGCGCCAAAACACCAGAGGAAATAGCCAAGGAAAAAGAACTGGAACGTCTTCGTAAGGAAAGAGAGGCCATCATTGCCAAGCAACAAGCTCAGGATGCGATCCTGTTGAAAACGTTTCGTTCTGAAGAAGACTTAGTGATGGCGAGGGATGGAAAAATTGCCTCACTGGATAACTACATCAACATCACCAAGGGCAATATCAAACGCTTCAAATCCAAGTTAAGCGGCCTTCAGGCCGAAGCTGCCCAGGCAGAAAAAGCCGGCAAAACTGTTGGTCAGGGACTTCAGGAGGAAATGGATTCAATTAAACGCCAGATCACCAAAAGTTATAGCTCCATAATCACCAGGGAACAGAATAAAGAGGTAATTCGCCAAGACTACAATAACGACATCAGGCGCTTTAGAACCCTCAAGAAACTTTCTGCGAGCGATGACCTGGACCAGGAAGAAAAGGAACGTGCAGAACTCAACACGGTATATATTTGTGAAGATGTGAATACCTGTAACCTGGTTTGGGAAAAAGCCAAGGAATATGTTGAGAACAATGCCACGACCAAGCTGCAGCTAACCGGTGAAGGCATTCACATGACCAGAGGACCAAAAGAGGATAACGATATCAGCCTTACTGTGGCCAGAATTATCGACAAGAACACCCAGGAGGAACGTATCTTTTTGGATCAGCAATGCCGCACTTCTTCAACCAAGGGCATTGAGTTTTGTAAAAGCGAAGCCTCTTTGAAAATCAAAAGAAACTTCCTGCCTTATCTACTGAAATAATACCTATTGAAATAAATTGGCACTCACCAGTGCCCAGTGCTCTTCCCACTGGGTTACCGGTGAACGCTTGAACTCTGTCCTTTGGTACTGATGCATACGTCCTTCTATGACAGCCACCAACAGGGTGCAGGCAGAATCAACCGGAAGGCTGGTTTTTAAATTTTCGCGCATTTCAGCTTCACGCAAAATTTGCTTGAACTGTGATTCCAGTCGGCTAAAGAACTGGTCAACTCGAACACGTAACCTTTCAGTCTCACCCACAAGGGCATCACCCAGTAAAATCCTGGTTATACCCGGATTTTTGTCCGCAAACATCAAAGACAAATAAAGCACCTGGGCACAACGTGAGTGCGCCGACTTTTCCTCTTCCAAAATTCGATTGATGCGACTGAACACACTGTCTTCGGCAAACGCAATCAATGCCTCAAACATTTTGGCCTTACTGGCAAAATGCCGGTAAAGCGCAGCCTCGGATACACCCACTGCTTTAGCCAGGCCTGCCGTGGTAATTCGGTTGCCGGGACGTTTCTCAAGTTCTTGTGCAAGCGTCTGCAGAATCTGTTCTTTTCTGGATATCTTTTCTGGGGATGTTTTTTTTGGCATGGTTATACCTATGAGCGACCGGAACGTATCAAGGTGCCGATACCTTCATCCGTGAACAGTTCCAGTAAAACCGCGTGTTGCACACGCCCATCGATAATGTGGGCAGTTTTAACCCCTGCATTAACCGCATCCAGCGCACAACCGATTTTCGGCAACATACCACCATGGATAGTACCGTCTGCAATCAGATTGTTAACTGTTTCCACATCCAAGCCTGTAAGCAGGTTTTCATTTTTATCCATTAAACCGGCCGTATTGGTTAGCAGGATAAGTTTCTCCGCTTTCAGTACTTCAGCCATCTTGCCGGCAACCAGGTCAGCATTAATGTTATATGAGAGACCTTCTTCACCGATGCCGATCGGCGCAATCACCGGAATGAAGTTACCGTGGACAAGCATATCAACGACACTGGCATCAATGCTCTCAACTTCGCCAACATGGCCCAGATCTATAATCTCGGGTGCATCAGCCCGGATATCGGCCTGAATTTTAGATTGGTCATCAGAGGTATTCAGAATGAGCTTTTTTGCGCGAATCAGATCACCGTCTTTACCGGTCAAGCCCACCGCCGATGCACCATGCTGATTAAGCAGGTTAACGATCTCCTTGTTAACCAGTCCGCCTAATACCATTTCAACCACGTCCATGGTTTCACGGTCGGTTACCCGCATACCTTGAATAAATTCTGAATTTTTTCCGAGACGCTCCAGCAGATTACCAATCTGCGGACCACCACCATGAACAACCACCGGGTTAATACCAACGGTTTTCATTAAAACAATATCGCGGGCAAAGCTTTTTTTCAGGTCTTCATCAACCATGGCATTACCGCCATACTTGATCACCACTGTTTTGCCTGCAAAGCGTTGAATGTAAGGCAGTGCCTCGGTTAATACGTGCGCGACCTGGTGGGCCTGTTCTGCAGATAAACTCATAAGTCTGGATATCAAAAATAGTTAATAATTTTGTTTGTCTTTTCGTCGACTAAACTGATTAGAATTCAGCGTCTGACTTCGGTACTACTGCATTGAGTAACGCCCTGAAAATTTTCTTTACTTTTTCCAATGACTCTTCATCATCAGCTTCAAAACGCAGTACCAGTGAAGGCGTGGTATTGGAAGCCCTGATCAAACCCCACGCTCCAGGATATTCGGCCCGGATACCATCAATGTCGTTAATTTTCGCACCCGGGAACAGCTTTTCACTGGATTCCATCACCTTTGCCATAATCTTGTGCTGCATACCTTCCGGAACAGTTACCGTAATTTCGGGCGTATTCACAGTGTCAGGTAAGGCTGAAAACATAGCTGCACTACTTCGGCCGTCGCCTGAAACAACTTCGAGCAACCTGGCGGCTGCATAAACTGCATCATCAAAACCATACCAGCGTTCCGTAAAGAAAACATGGCCGCTGAACTCTCCGGCAAGCAAGGCGCCTGTCTCTTTTAACTTCAGTTTCATTAAGGAATGCCCGCTTTTCCACATGATTGGCCGCCCTCCCTGTGAAAGAATGTAACTTGCAAGTAACTTGGTCGATTTCACGTCGTAGATGATGTCGGCACCGGGATTACGAATCAAGACATCTTCAGCAAGCACCATTAACACCCTGTCAGGCTTGATGACATTACCACTGGAATCAACAACGCCAAGCCGGTCACCATCACCGTCAAAAGCAATACCAAGATCTGCATTTTCCTCGACGACCGCTTTAGCAAGATCTTTCATATTATCCGGGTTACCCGGATCAGGATGATGTGCAGGGAAATTACCATCAACTTCACAATAAAGTGTCGATACATCACAACCGAGTGACTCAAACAGGTTACGCGCTACAATACTGGCGGCCCCATGACCGCAATCAAGCACCACTTTCATGGGTTTAATCAATTGAACATCTTCGGAAATGCGTTGAATATAATCAGCGGTGATATCCTGCTTGTCCTTACTGCCTTCACCACCATTTTCACTACTGGAATACTGACCTGAAACAATGCATTGATACACAGCCTGTATTTCATCACCAGATAAAGCTTCACCATCAATAACCACTTTGAAACCATTATATTCAGCCGGGTTATGACTGCCGGTAATCATCACACCAGATCGTACGGAAAGGAAATGGGTACCAAAATACATAACCGGTGTTGGCACCAGTCCAATATCAATCACATCAATACCGGATTCAACCAGGCCCCTGATTAATGTTGACGCCAGGTCTTTACTCGAAGTACGTCCATCCCGGGCAACCAGCATGGTCGACTGGCCTTTTTGAATTGCCAGGGTGCCAATGGCTTTGCCTATAACATAAGCCTGCTCAAGGTTAAGCGTTTCTCCAAAAATGCCGCGGATATCATAAGCCCTGAACATGTCAGGATTAACTTCACCCGCGTCAATATCCTGCACTTCAGAAGCCACATCTTCAGACTGGGAAACACTTGAAGGAAAAGCGGGAGTGTTGGTTTCCTGCGTTTCTTTCTTTTTCACCGGTTTGGTTTTGGAGGCCTTTTTGGACTTTCTGACGGCTTCAGATGAAACCTCGGTTTGCGACAGCGTGCTAAACATCTCCTTGTTATCTTTCAATGCATAGTTACTCATCAGGTTTTGTTTAACACCTTTGAGTTTGTTTTCAACAATTGAAACGACAATGCCCTGGTCATTTTTTATCACTTTGGAAAGTTGGCGTTGCTTTAGAACAATCAGAACACTTATCAGAATTAACCAGAACAACACGATAAGCGCAGGTTTAAGATGATCAATCAAACCGGGTTCATTCAGTAATTGATAAGTCAGCGACCAGATTGTCTTATCAATTTTGACAGTACCGGTACCGGATTTACCAACAAACCCGGAGGACAGAACCAGTTCAAAATTAGTCTCGCCAACATTTTGCAGTAACATAAATCGCACATGCTCAATTCCAGGTTGACGCACAGTGTGTAAAACCGCCTCTGAGTTGAAAGCAACAAGCACGGTACCGATAACACTATCAGACGTGTTGAATACCGGTGCTGCGATGGCAATATGCTGCAATGGCGTTCCCGGAGAATGCATTTCAGCGATAGTTACCTGGCCGGTTTCCTCGGCCTTGTCGGCAAGTGCTATTGAGGCGTAACTGATGGGTGCAACCGGATCATCCAGCTTCCGGGCAAACTCTGTATCGAGAAAGCGCACCTTGATAACGTATGGAAAGTTCTGTTTGAGAATTTCGTTTGCGATATTTTCAAGTTCCGCCTCGTTCTCGTTTTCAAACAGTTCAGGCAATCTTGAGTCCCTGGAGAGATATTGAACAAGACTTTGCATG
Source organism: uncultured Gammaproteobacteria bacterium (assembly GCA_937926265.1). GTDB lineage: Bacteria > Pseudomonadota > Gammaproteobacteria > Chromatiales > Chromatiaceae > JABDQZ01. The sequence goes on along the minus strand of CALAZS010000044.1, from coordinate 3,005 downwards.
CCATCAACCTGGGAACTGATTTTCAGTGACATCAGGTTTGCCACTTCTTCCGACATCATGCTGGTTGCCTTATCACTTTCTTCCTGGTGCAGAAAAAACATGACACCGGCAATAAGCAACCCGGTACCAAATACAAGCATTACCAGGCTGAAAAATACAGATTGCAGGCTAATTGCCTTAAAACTTGCTGACTGGTTTTCCTGAGAAGAACTTTTTTCAGTTTCCATCAATTTTCCTTGAATACCATTTTTTATAATTTTGAGATAATAACTTCACAAGCGCATTGGCCAGATCGGATTTAGCCTGCATTGGAATATCATTCATTCCATCATCGCTGATAACAGACAGGGCATTGTTATCATCACCAAACCCACCATCAGGTCTTCCAACCAGATTAGCGGCAATCATGTTAAGACCTTTACGCCGTTTTTTTTCTGCAGCATATTCAACAAGGTTTTCAGTTTCTGCCGCAAACCCCAGTGTAAAAGGTGCATTATCCTGTTTCGCAACCCAGGCCAGAATATCTTCATTAGGCTCAAGTTGCAGTGTCAGCAGCTTATCGTTTTTCTTGATTTTATTTTTCGCAACGTTGGTAACACGATAATCGGCAACAGCCGCAGTGGCAATGAAAATGTCACAATTTACCAACTCATTTTTCACAGCATCTGCCATTTCCCAGGCCGTTTCCACATCTATTCGATGAACATTTCTTGGCGTCTGCAATTCAACCGGCCCACATGCCATAGTTACGTTTGCACCTGCCCTGCTTAAACTGTCAGCAATGGCAAAGCCCATTTTTCCAGAACTGCGGTTTCCTATAAAACGCACCGGGTCAATCGGTTCATGTGTGGGACCGACTGTCATTAATACCTGTTTGCCAGCCAAAACCGGGTCTATCAAACTGTTGGTTACTCGTTGCAATAATTCAGCGGGTTCAAGCATGCGGCCTTCCCCGGTTTCACCACAGGCCTGTTCACCTTCGACAGGACCCCAGATTTTCACGCCGCGCCGGGACAACAAAGCGATGTTTTCCCGCGTCGCCTGGTTAGCCCACATGGCCCGGTTCATTGCCGGTGCCACGGCTATTTTCACGTCGGCGGCAACGCATATGGTACCTAGCAGGTCCGAAGCAACACCCTGGGCGAGCCCAGAGATAAAATTTGCCGTGGCTGGAGCGACCAGAATAAGATCTGCCCAACGCGCCAACTCAATGTGACCAATCTCATTTTCTTCTGACAATTCAAACAGCTCCTGGCGAACGGGGTTGCCCGACAGGGTCTGCAATGTCATTGGCGTCACAAACTGCCGGGCCGCTTCGGTCATTACAACCCGCACATCTGCCCCGGCCTTGACCAGCAACCTGACCAGTTCTGCACACTTGTAGGCAGCGATTCCTCCCGTTATGCCCAAGAGAATTTTTTGGCCATTTAGATTCATGGGGTTAGATTCACAGGTTTAGATTCACTGGTTTAAATTCATAGGATTAAATTTTTTATTGCGGTTAATGCTAGTAAGTACTAACCCCAGTAACTATTAACCTAGGTTAAACCGAAATAAAGCTGAGTCAATGCCAATAAAGCAATTTTTTTGGATCAAATTGACCAATTAAGTTATCTTCTTTTTTAAGCAGGATGCTGTCTAAAATAACTTGTAACAAAAGGATTTGTGCTATGTCTATCAACCAAACATCTATCAAAAATTGGCCGGAAAAAGAAAGGCCCAGGGAAAAACTGCTGGCCTATGGGCCGCAATCACTCTCCGACGCTGAACTGCTGGCGGTTTTCCTGCGAACGGGTATCAAAGGCAAAACAGCCGTCGACCTGGCACGCGAACTAATCAGTGAATTCGGCGGCTTAAGACCAATACTGGCAGCCAGCAAAAATGATTTTTGTAAAAGTCCCGGCCTGGGGACTGCCAAATTTGCCCTGCTTCAGGCAGTTCTGGAGATGTCCCGACGCCATCAGTGGCAAAAACTGGATACTGGCCAGGCACTGACAAGCCCGTCAATGGCTTATGATTTCCTGCGCAGCCAAATTGGTAATCTCGATTATGAAGTTTTTGGCTGCATCTACCTGGATAACCGCCATCGCATTCTCGGTTTTGAACAATTGTTTCGAGGCACTATAGACTCAGCCAGTATTTTTCCGAGGGAAGTGTTAAAGCAATGTCTCAAAAAGCATGCGGCAGCGGCCATTTTTGCGCATAACCACCCATCCGGGGATATCACGCCCAGTTCTGCCGACAGGGAAATTACCCGTAAACTGGTTGATGCCCTCTCGCTGGTGGATATTCGCGTGCTTGATCACGTCATTGTAGGCGATCCAGATTGCTACTCTTTCGCAGAAAATGGCCTTATTTAGCGACATTAGGCCTGACAGGCTTGAACTGCCAGGCGGCTTCTGATATAAATGCGCGTCTTTTAGCCCGGTGCCCGTCGCGAAATTGGTTGCGAAACAGTTTTACGGCTTACCGGAATACAGAATTTTTAAATTTATTTAGGTTTTCGTCATGTCTAAAGTCTGCCAGGTCACGGGAAAAGGTCCTCTTTCGGGCAATAATGTATCCCATGCACACAACAAAACTCGTCGTAGGTTTATGCCCAACCTGCATTATCATAGATTCTGGGTTGAAAGTGAGAACCGCTGGGTTCGCCTTCGCGTTTCTTCCAAGGGAATGAGAATCATCGATAAAAAAGGTATTGATTCAGTACTGACAGATATTCGCTCACGCGGCGAAAAGGTTTAAGGGGGATACTCAGGATGCGCGATAAAATCAAACTGGTTTCCACGGCTGACACTGGTCATTTTTACACCACAACCAAAAACAAACGTAACCAGACCGGCAAAATGGAAATTAAAAAATATGATCCTGTTGTTCGCAAACACGTGATCTACAAGGAATCAAAAATCAAGTAATTGATCCCTCTAATGGGTTCATAATTTGATAAGGTATTTGGCTGATACCGCAACAATATTAAAACCGCTTTCGAGCGGTTTTTTATTGCC
>CALAZS010000043.1 GCA_937926265.1 uncultured Gammaproteobacteria bacterium | reverse complement strand
TTTTGGCTTACTTGCCCTGGCTCTCAGTCACAACAGAAGGTGGTGGGGGTGGAGGAGGCGGAGGCGTCAGTTGATTATTGTAAGCCGGATTGCCGCCCATGCCCGGGCCCATCATGTTTGGCTGGCCTGGTCCGGGACCTTTCATAGGTGCGGGCCCTTGAAGTCCCTGGGGTCCTTGAGGCCCTTGAGCTCCTTGAGGTGTCGACCGTGGTGGAACCTTAAGAGGGCTGGGCGCCGGAGCTTTCATGCCCTGATTGATTCCGGGGTTCATTCCGGGGTTCATCCTGGGATTCATATTGGGACCTCCAGGACCGAATCCACCTTGTGGTCCGTATCCATAGGATGGTCCATAACCATAGCCCGGGCCGTATTTACGCTTATTGCTTTTCCATGGACCATCAAAGGGCCCATCAAAAGGCATGTCCCAGTTGTTACCCCAGGGTCCACTATCCCATGGACCGTCATTCCAGGGTCCGCTATCCCAGGGAGCATCCCAGCCCCGATTGAATCCCCGATTGAATCCTGGGTTAAATCCCCGATTACCGCCTCTATTCCAGGGATTACCACTGTTCCAGCCACGATTGTTCCATGGGCCGCTGTCCCAGGATCCACCGCTCCAGGGACCACTATCCCACGGACCATCCCAGAAGGCGCTGGCAGGTAGTGGTGCCAGTGAAGCACTTGTAGCCAGGGAGGCTGCAATCAAGGCTGTTGTTATTTTCATGTAAAAGACTCTCCATTATTGAGTTTCATAAAGATGAGTAAACAAGTATAGTCATTAAATAAAAAAGCGTTAGTTAAGAAACTCTTCTGTTATATGTCTTACCAGTTATATGTCATACCAGGTACTTGCTAGAAAGTGGCGTCCCAAGGGATTTGCCGAACTCGTCGGTCAGGAGCACGTCGTGCGTGCATTATCCAATGCATTGGATAATGATCGTGTACATCATGCTTACCTGTTTACCGGTACGCGTGGCGTAGGTAAAACCACACTGGCACGCATTCTTGCCAAGTCTTTAAATTGCCAAACCGGCGTGACTTCCACACCCTGTGGCGAATGTGCCTCTTGCAGGGAAATCGATGAAGGCCGTTTTGTTGACCTGATTGAAGTCGATGCGGCATCACGAACCAAGGTGGATCAGACCCGCGAACTTCTGGAAAACGTGCCTTATGCACCGGTTGCCGGTCGTTACAAGGTTTACCTGATTGACGAAGTTCACATGTTCTCTGACAGCAGTTTTAATGCGCTGCTGAAAACCCTGGAAGAGCCACCACCTCATGTTAAGTTTTTGCTGGCAACCACCGATCCGCAGAAAGTACCTGTTACGGTGTTATCACGCTGCTTGCAGTTCAATCTAAAACGCCTGCCGGTTGACCAGATCCAGGGACAGTTAAAAACCATTCTGGAATCAGAAAAAATATTTTTTGATGCTTCAGCACTGCAGCAGCTTTCAATAGCGGCCGATGGCAGTATGCGTGATGCGTTAAGTCTGTTGGATCAATCGATAGTATTTGGTGGTGGACAGGTCAGAGAAGATGATGTTGCCAGCATGCTTGGCACTGTCTCGCATGATTATGTGTATAAACTGCTGCAGGCTTTGCTGGATGCAGATGCCACCGCGATGATGAAACTGATCGACGAGATGGCACAGCAGTCTATTGATTTTGTTTCACTGTTAACCAGCCTGCTAACTTTCCTGCATAAAATTGCCTTGTTACAGCAGGCAGACATCAACTGGTTCGAAGACAGTATTGACGCCGAAAAAATGAATGCATTTGTTGCGCAGTTCAAGCCTGAAGACGTTCAACTTTTTTACCAGATGAGCCTGGTTGGACAAAATGACCTTTTCCTGGCACCTGATCCACGCATGGGTTTTGAAATGCTGATGCTCAGAATGCTGGCATTTAAACCGGCTGACCGGGCGGGCAATGAACCTGAAAGCAAACCCGCTGAAAAATCCAGGCCAGCACCCTCAACATTCTCAGCGCCCGGGCCAAAGGCCCCAATTCAGGCCCCGGCTCAAACTCAGAAACCAATTCCGGCTTCGACCCCGGCTCCAACCCCGGCTCCGACGAAGCCTGAGGTTAAATCTGAGGTAAAAGCAGTTGCCCCCGTTATTAAAAATCCTGCCGGTCAGGATTGGTCTGAAATCATTAAACAGCTCGGTCTTGGTGGTCTGACCGGTCAGTTTGCCGGTCATTGTGCGGTTAAAAACTGGGATGAAAAGCAGTTACAACTTGCGCTTGATCCTGCTCATGCTTCCTTAAAAGATTCAAGAGCAGAGAAAATGCTGTGTAAATCGTTGCAGGATGCATTCCCCGGCTTGACCGTTAAAATTGATGTTGAAGAACCTTCAGCGGCTACGCCGCAACAGCAGAAAGAAAAAAATCAACAGGCCAGGCAGTCTTCAGCGGAAGATGAAATTATGCAGGATCCCTACGTGCAGGCTTTTCAAAACAAGTTTGATGGCGAGGTTGTTACAGAATCGATTAAGCCAGTAGATTCTTGAATACATTTGGATTGTTAATTAATTTTTCTGGTAATCTGAAATTCACTTTAGACAAATTGAGAGGACATACCCTATGAAAGGTGGTTTGGGTAATATCATGAAACAGGCGCAGAAAATGCAGGAAGAACTGCAAAAAGCGCAGGAAGAACTGGCAAGAGCAGAAGTGCAGGGTGCTGCAGGCGGAGGCCTGGTTAAAGTCACTATGAACGGCAAACATGAAGTTTCAAGAGTTGAAATTGATGAAAGCCTGATGTCAGATGATAAGGAAATGCTCGAAGATTTAATTGCCGCAGCCTGTAACGATGCCGCGCACAAAATTGCTGAGAAAACCCAGGAGAGCATGTCTTCTGCGACCTCCGGGATGCCATTGCCTCCCGGTTTTAAATTACCGTTTTAAATTACCGTTCTAAACACGATTTGAATAAGCTTTAATTTTACGGAACCAGTTATGTCCAAAAGCCTGCTTGGACAATTAATGGAAGCATTACGCTGTCTACCCGGTGTTGGGCCAAAATCAGCACAGCGCATGGCTTTTTACCTGCTTGAACGTGATCGGGAAGGCGGAAAAAAACTTGCCGAGGTCATGGCTGAAGCGCTTGAGAAGATTGGTCATTGTCAGCAGTGCAAAACCCTGACTGAAGATCCACTTTGTAAAATCTGCTCAAACCCGGGCAGGGATCAGACCACGTTATGCATTGTAGAGACGCCAGCGGATGTCGTCAGTATTGAGCAGGCTGTCCACTATACCGGGTTATATTTCGTACTGGGCGGTCATTTGTCACCTCTTGATGGTATCGGCCCTGATGAGCTTGGAATGGATTTGCTGGATGAGCGTTTAGCCAAGGGAGAAATCAAGGAAATTATCCTGGCGACAAACACCACAGTTGAAGGCGAGGCGACAGCTCGCTATATCAATGACCTGGCCCGGAAATACCAGGTAAAAGCCAGTCGCATTGCGCATGGTGTGCCGTTGGGTGGGGAGCTGGAGTATGTCGATGGCGGCACGCTGGCTCATGCTTTTTCCGGTCGACAGTCGTACTAACAGACAGTCGTACTGAACTTTACTGGATTTTGACTGGTCCCTGGTCATTTTTCAAAGAAGACGCCGTGAATGCATCCATGCAGGCTCGGCTTCGTCATCCATGACTCAGACACTTCTTTGAAAAAGACCAGGCACCAGTTTGATCAAATTCACAGTTATTATTGAAAGCTGGTCAGAATGCTTTTTTCTGATGTGTCTGCCGCAGGGATGCGGCAGTCAAGCCCCATGGATGGGTTTATGCGTCATCAGAAAAAAGTCATCGACCAGCTTTAATTTACAGGAGATTAGAATGAGTGACTGCATTTTCTGCAAAATCGTTTCCGGGGACATTCCAGCTGAAAAAGTCTTCGAAAATGACCATGTTATCGGGTTTCGGGATCTCAATCCCCAGGCGCCGACTCACGTGCTGGTGATTCCCAAAAAACACATTTCCACCATAAACGACCTTCAGGAAGAGGATAAGGCACTGGTGGGAGAAATGTACCTGGCTGCCAAGCAGATTGCAGCTGATGAAGGGCTGTCAGATGACGGTTACAGGACGGTGATGAACTGTAACGAACAAGCCGGACAAACCGTTTTTCACATCCATCTGCACCTGCTCGGTGGTCGCCGTATGCAATGGCCGCCAGGCTGACAATCAGCCTGATATTCTGGCTGGCAAACACCTTCCAAAATCTGGTCTATAATTTATTGTTGCCCGAGTATAACTTGGTTTAACCTGTAATTATCCATGGATATCAGCTTTAGCCCGGCCAATGCGCTAGTACCAACGATTCTGGGAGATCAGTCGTCATCTTCCTCGAAGGATTTTCTGCGCCTGGCTGAACAGCAACAGGCAGCCGCCCAGGTTCTTACCAAAACAGTCACCGACGCGGAAAAACAGTCAGCCAGGAATCAACTTGAAGACAGAAACTCCAACCAGAAAAATGGCTCAAATCTCTACCGTGAGCAGTTGCCGGCTTATGAAAGCAGGGCAATTTCTGCCTACGAAGAAAACCAGGGTGATACCCAGAAAGCATACTTAAGTGATGTGCTTGGCATAGATGTAAAAGTCTGAAGCGCTTTTGTCACACTGCTGTCGTACAATTAATATATTTCCCGATACTATTTTCAAATAGAGAAAACAATGAAAACCGATACCGTTATTTCAGAAGATGAAAAAATGCTTACTGAACCAGCTAACGATAACCAACTGAACCTGGATTCACCCGAATACTTTTTAAATCGCGAGTTAACCTGGCTGGAATTTAACCGTCGTGTCCTGCATGAGGCTGAGGATGAACGTAACCCACTGCTGGAAAGGTTAAAGTTTATCGCTATCGTCAGTGCCAACCTCGATGAGTTCTTTATGAAACGTATCGGTGGTTTGAAGCAACAGGTTGGGGCAGGTATTTCCTCGAAAACAGTTGATGGCAGAACACCTAAAGAACAGATTAGCGATTCCTACGAAATCGTGCATGAATTGCTGGACCAGAAGAAAATGTTTCTGCAGATAGTGCTGGCCGGCTTGAAAGAACATGGAATTGAAATACTCAATTACGAGGAATTGGAAGAAGCCGATAAATCCTATGTGCGTGAATACTATTACGACAATATTTTCCCGCTGGTAACGCCACAATCCATCGATCCGGCTCATCCTTTTCCATTCATCTCAAACCTGTCGTTGAACCTGTTGGTTCATGTGAAATACCCCGAGCGTAATAAAACGGCTCTGACCCGCATCAAGGTTCCGGTTGGTGCCGGTATCAAACGTTTCGTGCAGCTACCGGATCGTAATGCTTTTATTGCACTTGAAGAAATCATGGAACATAACCTTGATATGCTTTTACCGGGCATGGAGATTTTAAGCTGTGAAAAATTCCGTGTAACAAGAAATGCCAACACCGAGCGCAACGAAGAACATGCTGATGATTTGCTTTCATTGATCGAATCTGAACTCAGGGATCGTCGTTTTGCACCGATTGTACGTCTCGAGGTGGTCGAAAACATGGATCCTCTGCACAGCGGCATGCTGGCGGCCGAACTTAAGCTCAACGAGGAGCAGGATGTTTTCCCGGTCAGTGAATGCCTGATGGCAATGCGCGATTTGTTTCAGATTGTCGGGCTGGACTTTCCAGAGTTGCATGATGAGCCGCATCATCCTATTGATCATGTGCAGCTCAAGGATTCGAAAAACATCTTCCATGAAATACGGGAACGGGGCCCTTTCCTGTTGCAACATCCTTACGAGTCATTCGGTACCTCGGTCGAGCGTTTTCTGAAAGAAGCCAGCCAGGATCCGAAGGTTCGTGCGATCAAAATGACGCTTTACCGTACCTCGGATGATACCAAGGTGGTTGATTACCTGGTTCGTGCCGCCCGGAATGGCAAACAGGTGGCCGTCGTGGTTGAATTGAAAGCACGTTTCGACGAAGCCGCAAACATACGCTGGGCAACCAGAATGGAGGAAGCCGGTATTCACGTAACTTATGGTGTCATTGGCTTTAAAACACATTCAAAAATTATTCTGGTGGTTCGCAATGATTTTAAAGGCCTGAAAAGATACCTGCACATTGGCACCGGAAACTATCATGCCGGTACAGCACGTTTGTATTCTGATCTGGGTGTGCTAACTAATGATGAAAAACTCGGACAGGATGCCACCGAGTTATTCAACTACCTGACAACCGGTTACCAGTTAAGGACTTATCAGAAACTGCTGACATCACCAAAAGCGCTTAAGAAGGCGTTGCTCGCAAAAATTGAGCGCGAACGTCAACTGCACTCTGATGAAAAGCCGGGTCTAATCCAGTTTAAAATGAATGCGCTCGAAGATTTCGATATTACACGTGCCTTGTACCAGGCTGCGCGTGATGGTGTAAAAGTTGATTTGATTATCCGGGATACCTGCCGGCTGCGTCCCGGAATTCCCGGGGTTTCAGAATCTGCCCGGGTCATCAGTATTGTCGGCCGGTTTCTGGAACACACCCGCATCTATTATTTCCAGAATGGTGGTGAAGAAGAATATTTTATTGGCTCTGCAGACAGCATGAAACGTAATCTGGAATCCCGGGTTGAAGTGGTAACCCCTGTAGATACCGAATCATTAATGGCTGAACTGCGTGTCATTCTTGATACCCAGCTTAACGATCGCCGTTCTGCCTGGGAAATGCAATCTGATGGCACCTATGTTCAATATCAGCCTGCAAATAAAGAGGAAGAGGTAGGCAGCCAGGAAAGTATGATCAGAATGGCTGAAAAACGCGCCAAAAAGGCACGCAAAGCCCAGAAAGCCAGAACCAAGATCAAGGTGCAGGGAAGAAATCTATAATTATGAGCTAAGGAAGCTCCTGTCAATTATGCCATGTCATCCCCGCGCAAGCGGGGATCCAGCACAAAGAATCAGCAGGGCATAATCTGAATATGGTAAAACATTGCCAATCATGGTTTTATTGCCGTTTAATTTCTAAAACAATAATCGATATTTCCACTTGAAGATCAAAATTCTGCTCGTTGATGATCATGACCTGGTGAGAACCGGTCTGAAAACCATTCTGGATGCAAACCCGGGATACGAGGTTGTGGCTGAAAGCAGTTCGGGTGAAGAATCACTCGATTATCTGCAGGAGGCCGACCCTCAACCAGATGTTGTATTAATGGATATCAACATGCCCGGCATTGGAGGCATGGAAGCGACCAAGCGTATTCACAAAAAATACCCGGATATAAAAGTGATTGCAGTAACGGCACTTCAGGAGGCACCGTTTCCAGCGCAGTTGATCAAGGCCGGGGCCAGTGGGTATGTAACCAAAGGTTGCGATGCCAGTGAAATGTTCAAGGCGATTAATTCAGTCATGGCGGGTAAACAGTTTTTGACTGAAGATATTTTAAAAAAGGCCGAAGCAAACAAATCAGAGCCATTGTCGGATAAAACACCGCTTGCTGCCTTGTCTGAACGTGAAATGCAAATCATGATGATGATTACTCAGGGGCAATCCAACCAGAAAATCTGTGACAGCCTGTTTTTAAGCCCAAAGACAATCAGTACATACCGGCATCGGATTTTTGAAAAACTGGAAATATCCAATGATGTCGAGTTAATTCGCCTTGCAATTCGTTATGGCATCATCAACGAGTAAATGAAACCTTCCAAAAAGCTACCCATCGAGCAGTTCGATATCAATTGCCAGGCATGTCCGCGTTTGGCTGAATTTCTTTCTGACACAAAAAAACAGTACCCGGATTATCATTGCCGGCCGGTTGCACCTTTTGGTGATGTGGCGCCTAAAGTTTTGATCGTGGGGCTTGCCCCGGGAATGCATGGAGCCAATGCAACAGGCAGACCGTTTACCGGTGATTATGCCGGGGTTCTGCTATACGAAACGCTGTTTGAAACTGGTTTCAGTAACCAGCCTGAATCAGAAAAATCTGATGACGGCCTTGAGCTGATAAATTGTCGAATTACCAATGCGGTTAAATGTCTGCCGCCGCAAAACAAACCTACCGGCGCTGAGATTAACCAATGTAATAATTTTCTGCAGGCTGAATTATCAAGTCTGTCTGGCAATAAAATTCTGATTGCCCTGGGTTCCATTGCACATAATGCCATCTTAAAGGCTTTGGGTCTGAAGCTTTCCTCCTATAAGTTTGGCCATGCCGCTGAACATGATTTACCTGGTGATTATTTTTTGATCGATTCCTATCACTGCAGCCGCTACAACACGCAGACGAAGCGATTAACGCCGGAGATGTTTAAGCAGGTTTTTCAGCTGGCCCGGGAGATATTGAAAGCAACAAGCTGATGACTAGTGCTTTTCACTATTTCAAGGTGACAGTTGATTCTCCAAGAAGACGCCGTAAAAGCATCCATGCTGGCTTGGCTTCGTCATCCATGACTCAGACACTTCTTGGAGAATCAACTGCCACCTTGTAAATTATAAAATATGCCTGAAAGTTTCGATTCAAAAGCCTTTCTGAAAACACTGACCCACGCTCCCGGTGTGTATCGCATGATCGATGACAGGGATGTGGTGCTGTATGTCGGCAAGGCAAAGGACTTGAAGCGGCGTGTCAGCAGCTATTTCTCGCGTTCGCACAACAAGCGCATCCAACACATGGTTGCGCAGATCCATCACATCGAAATCATTGTTACCCATACCGAAGCCGAGGCGCTGTTACTTGAAAATAACCTGATCAAGGAACTTAGCCCGCGTTATAACATTCTGCTCAGGGATGATAAAAGTTACCCGTATATTTACCTGTCGGATGATGAGTTTCCAATGCTGTCTTTTCATCGTGGTGCAAAGAAAGGCAGGGGTAGATACTTCGGGCCTTATCCCAGTGCCGGGGCTGTGCGTGAAACGCTGCATTTGTTACAGAAACTGTTTCCGGTCAGGCAATGTGAGAATAGTTTTTTTCAAAACCGCTCCCGGCCTTGTCTGCAGTTTCAAATCAAGCGTTGCAGTGCCCCTTGCACCAATGAAGTGACACTCGAACAGTATGCGCAGCATGTGCAGGACACGGAATTGTTTCTACAAGGCAAAACCAGCAGCGTTATTGATCTGTTGATGAAGCGTATGGATAAGGCTTCGAGTGTCCTGGCATTTGAGGAAGCAGCCAGGATCAGGGACCAGATTTCAGCGCTGCGGGCCGTCATCGAAAAACAGTATGTTTCCGGTGAGGCTGGTGACCTTGATATCCTGGCCTGTGCTTATGAAGAGGGTGTGGCCTGCATTCAGCAGTTTTTCATTCGCTCTGGCAGAAACCTGGGAAACAAGCATTACTTTCCAAAGGCCCCTGCAGATTCATCGATAAGTTCCCTGTTGTCTGCGTTCATTTCCCGCTACTACATCGACAGAATGACGCCGGCTGAAATTCTCGTCAACGAGAAACCTGAAGATATTGAGCTGTTACAGCAGGTACTGACTGACCAGGCCGGCCGTAAAGTACAAATTCGTTCCAGTGTGCGTTCTGAGCGTTCCCGATGGCTTAAAATGGCCGAAACAAATGCACGTATTACGCTTCAGGCCAAACTCTCCGGTAATGCCGCGGCACAACAAAGAATTGAGACACTGCAGACTGCTCTTGGCCTGGATGAACTGCCCAATCGCATGGAGTGTTTTGATATCAGTCATACATCCGGTGAACTGACCGTGGCATCCTGCGTCGTATTTGACCAGGAAGGGCCGAGAAAAGCAGATTACCGGCGATTTAATATCGAAGGCATAACAGCCGGTGATGACTATGCTGCCATGGATCAGGCGCTTAAACGACGTTATCAAAAAATCAAGTCAGGTGATGAAGTTGAACCTGATATCCTTTTTATCGATGGTGGCAAGGGCCAGCTCAATGCGGCGGCGGCCGTATTACAGGAATTGGCCGTAAGTGGCATTATGCTGGTGGGTATTGCCAAGGGTCCGGACAGAAAGCCAGGCATGGAACAGTTATTTCTGATTGATCAGCCACAGCCTCTCATCATCGCTGAAAATTCTCCGGCGCTGCATCTGATTCAGCATATTCGTGATGAGGCTCATCGCTTTGCCATTACCGGCCACAGAAACAGAAGGGCAAAATCGCGCAAAAATTCAACCCTGCAGGATATTGAGGGTGTTGGTCCGAAGCGACGTCAGAACCTGTTAAAAGCGTTTGGTGGTCTGCAACAGTTGCAAAGGGCAGGTGTTGAGGATATAGCCAGGGTCGATGGTATTAGCCTGCAACTGGCTCAGAAAATTTATGACAGTTTTCATGCGGAATAACCGGCCAACAGTTAATTTCCAGGTAATTCCCAATTAATATCAAATTAATTTTTGGCAATTTCAAAAGAGTTTCTGGCTGTAATCTTTTACATTGAAATTTGGAACGCTTAGTATTGTTCTCATATTTCAGCCAATTGCCGATCCATTTTGTTTACAGTACCCAACATTCTGACCTTATTGAGAATTGCGCTGATTCCATTTTTCATTGGCAGCTTTTACCTGCCGGTTGAATGGGCCAATCAACTCAGCGCGTTTTTGTTTGCCTTGGCTGCAGTTACTGACTGGCTGGACGGTTTTCTTGCCCGGAAATGGCAGCAGACTTCTCCCCTGGGGGCTTTTCTTGACCCTGTTGCTGACAAGCTTATGGTGGCTGCAGCCCTGGTGGTGCTGGTACAGGCAGACCCCTCCATACTCATGGTTATTCCTGCTGTCGTTATCATTGGCCGGGAAATTACAATTTCAGCCTTACGCGAGTGGATGGCAGAACTTGGTGCCAGGGCCCAGGTTGCCGTCTCTGTGATTGGGAAATTTAAAACGGCCACGCAAATGCTGGCACTGGTTTTGATGATTTATCGTGATGATGTGCTCGGGATGCCAGTCTACACGATAGGTTACGTGCTGCTTTACATGGCTGTTGTGCTGACTCTCTGGTCGATGATGGTTTATATCCAGGCCGCCTGGCCGGCCCTTTCCGGTAAGTCCCGTTAAATGCTGGTTAATCAGGTAAATCCCATTTAATCAGGTAAATGATGATGAGTGCCGTAGATTACAAACATCGAAAGATTTTAATCCTGCGGCATGGAAAGTCTGACTGGAGCAAAAACGTCGATGATTTCGACAGGCCCCTGAAGAAACGTGGCGTGGTAGCTGCAGGAAAAATAGGTTACTGGATTAACAATAACCGCAGTCTCAATCCTGATCTGATTCTTTCCTCTCCGGCAAGGCGGGCAATTTCTACTGCCAAGATTGTTGCCGAGATGATCGATGGTTTAAAGCCAGAAATTGACGACAGAATTTATGAAAGCGGCCTGGAGAAAATGCTGACCCTGATAGCTGATCTGCCGGAGAACATTCAGTGTCCTGTTATTGTTGGCCACAATCCCTGCCTCGAAGAGTTGTTGCTGCACCTGGCCGAAGTGCCAAAGACTTATTACAAAGACTGGAAGCTCCTGACTACGGGAACGCTGGCCATCGTCAAGTTCCCATTTCCCTGGGACCGGGTTCGTGCTGAGAAAGGCCGGTTTAAAGATCTCATCAGGGGGCGCGAACTGTAATAATCAATTTGTCATATAGGGCCTGATTGGTTATCTTTGCATGTTTGCAGATTAATCAGGTTTTAGAGGTATAAATGTCGGCCAGAACCTTATATGACAAGCTTTGGGATGCACATGTAGTCCGTGAAGAGGATGATGGCACATGCCTTATCTATATTGACAGGCACCTGGTGCATGAAGTGACTTCTCCGCAGGCCTTTGAAGGCTTGCGTATTGCTGATAGAAAACCCTGGCGAATTTCTGCCAACCTGGCCACTCCGGATCATAATGTTCCGACCACTGACAGGCAAAAAGGTATTGCCGACCCGGTTTCAAAAATCCAGGTGGATACGCTTGATCAGAACTGTCGTGATTTCGGTATTACTGAATTTGATATGGCCGATATCCGTCAGGGGATTGTGCATGTTGTCGGGCCGGAGCAGGGCGCGACTTTACCAGGCATGACGGTTGTTTGTGGTGACTCGCATACTGCCACTCACGGGGCTTTTGGGGCACTGGCCTTTGGCATCGGAACTTCGGAAGTCGAGCATGTTTTGGCGACTCAATGCCTGATCCAGAAAAAATCCCGAGCCATGCAAATTCTTGTTAACGGCCCTGTTAATCAGGGTGTTACGGCCAAAGACATCGTTTTGGCGATCATTGGAAAAATTGGCACCGCAGGCGGAACCGGCTATGCAATAGAGTTCGCCGGAGAGGCAATCCGGGATTTATCCATTGAAGGCAGAATGACTGTCTGTAACATGGCAATTGAAGCTGGCGCCCGTGCCGGTTTTGTAGCTGTTGATGATAAAACCATCGAGTTTGTCAAAGGCAGACCATACGCGCCTCAGGGTGAAATGTTCGATAAGGCGGCTGCTTACTGGAACGAGCTGCATTCTGATGAGGGTGCTGCATTTGATAAAATCGTTGAGCTTGATGCCTCGGAAATTAAACCACAGGTGACCTGGGGGACATCGCCGGAAATGGTTGCCTCGATTGAAGACAAGGTCCCGGATCCGGCAAATGAACCTGATCCTGTTAAGGCTGATGGTATGCGCAGAGCCCTGGAATACATGGGGCTTACCGCCGGCACCGATATCAGGGACATTGCTGTCGATAAGGTTTTCATTGGTTCATGCACCAATTCACGCATCGAAGATATGCGCGCTGCTGCTGCAGTGGTTAAAGGTCAGAAGGTTGCTGATAATGTCAAACTGGCGATGGTTGTTCCCGGTTCCGGATTGGTTAAGCAACAGGCGGAAACAGAGGGTTTGGATCAGATATTTCTGGATGCCGGTTTTGAGTGGCGTGACCCGGGATGTTCAATGTGCCTGGCAATGAATGCCGACCGGCTTGAGGCAGGTGAGCGCTGTGCTTCCACTTCAAATCGTAATTTTGAAGGCCGACAGGGCCAGGGTGGCAGAACTCACCTGGTAAGTCCTGCGATGGCTGCTGCTGCCGCGGTTGCCGGCCATTTTTCAGATATCCGGGAGTTATAAGTCAGATGGAAAAATTTGTTTCCTTTACCGGTTTGGTCTGTCCGCTTGACCGATCAAATGTTGATACCGATGCGATTATCCCGAAACAGTTTCTAAAATCGATCAAGCGTTCAGGTTTCGGGCCAAACCTTTTTGATGAGTGGCGATATCTTGACCATGGTGAGCCGGGTATGGATAACAGCCAACGGCCGTTAAATCCTGATTTTGTTTTAAATGACCCGCGCTATAAAAATGCCAAGGTGCTTTTGGCGAGAGAGAATTTTGGTTGTGGTTCATCGCGCGAACACGCACCATGGGCGCTCGAAGATTATGGTTTCAAGGTGATTATTGCGCCAAGTTTCGCAGACATTTTCTTTAATAATTGCTTTAAAAATGGTTTATTACCCATTGTTTTAGAAGAGAAAATTGTAGATGATTTGTTTGAGCATGCCACAGCGGAACAGGCATTGAACCTGTCAGTGGATTTGCAAAAGCAGCAATTGACCTATGCTGACAAAGTTGTTGATTTCGATGTCGATCCTTTCAGAAAACATTGTCTCATCGAAGGGCTTGATGATATTGGGCTGACTCTTCAGCATGTCGAAGATATCAGGGCTTACGAGGAAAAGCGTAAACAGTCAGAACCCTGGATTTTTGCCTAGGTTGTAAAAGGCAGAGCCACAAATTTTCAAACTATAGACTTCAAACTATTGAGTATTTCAAATGAGTAAAAATATTTTAATTTTACCCGGTGATGGTATTGGTCCCGAGATTGTAACCGAGGCAGTCAAAGTGCTGGCGGTGCTGCGTGATAACCATGGACTTGATGTAGAAATGGACGAGGCCCTGGTTGGTGGAGCAGCTTATGATGCGGCCGGGCACCCGTTACCGGATGCCACTCTGGACCTGGCTAAAGAGGCTGATGCGATTTTGCTTGGCGCCGTGGGAGGAACCAAGTGGGAATCCCTGGATATTTCCGTAAGGCCTGAAAAAGGATTACTGGGACTTCGTTCTGAATTGGAGCTTTTTGCCAATCTGCGCCCGGCGATCCTGTATCCGCAGCTTGCGAGTGCATCAACGCTTAAACCTGAAGTGGTTTCCGGGCTGGATATTATGATTGTCAGGGAACTGACCGGTGGTATTTATTTTGGTCAGCCCAGGGGTATTCGCGAACTTGATGGTGGCGTAAAGCAGGGTTTTAACACACTTGTTTATTCAGAGCCTGAAATTGAACGCATTGCCCGTGTTGCCGGTGATATTGCCCGCAAACGTGACAGTCGTGTCTGTTCAGTGGATAAGGCAAATGTTCTTGAATGTACGGAGCTGTGGCGTGAAGTTACAACCGATGTTTTCGAAAAAGACTATGCCGATGTTGAGCTGTCTCACATGTATGTAGACAATGCCGCCATGCAGCTGGTTAAGGCACCCAAACAATTTGATGTGATGGTAACTACCAACATGTTCGGTGATATTCTTTCAGATTGTGCGGCCATGTTAACCGGCTCAATTGGTATGCTGCCTTCAGCTTCTCTGGATGCTGACAGCAAAGGCATGTACGAGCCCATTCACGGCTCAGCACCGGATATTGCCGGCCAGGGAGTCGCAAATCCGTTGGCAACAATTTTATCTGTGGCAATGATGTTGCGTTACAGCCTTGATGAGCCAAAAATGGCCGAGCTGATTGAGGGTGCGGTTAACAAGGTGCTTGATGATGGTTTGAGAACGCCGGACATTATGTCTGAGGGAATGAAGGAAGTGGGCACGGAAGCTATGGGTGATGCTGTAGTAGCTGCTCTATAGAAGTACACTTTAAATTGTGATTTATGATTTGAGAAACCTGGAGAGGCATTGATTGATTATTTCAAACGGCGTCTTGGCGAAATGATTAATCACTGCCTCCAAATTAAAGAGTAAAAAATGGAAATGAATAAAGTTGGTTTTGTTGGCTGGCGTGGCATGGTTGGTTCCGTGCTTATGGACCGCATGCGGGAAGAAAATGATTTTGCAGGTATCGAAGAGCCGGTCTTCTTCACAACATCGCAGGTAGGTCAGGCAGGTCCTTCACCTGATCAGGTCGGGGGTAAAACAATTCCGCCATTGATTGATGCGATGGACATCGATGAACTGTCCAAAATGGACGCGATTGTTACCTGTCAGGGTGGCGATTACACCAAGGCGGTTTTTGAAAAGCTCAGAAACAATGGATGGCAGGGGTACTGGATTGATGCAGCTTCAGCTCTTCGCATGGCCGAAGACAGTACCATTATTCTTGATCCGGTGAACCTGGACGTTATCGAACAGGCGCTCGATGCTGACAAAAAAGATTTTATCGGTGGTAACTGTACTGTTAGCCTCATGTTGATGGGCCTGGGTGGTTTGTTTAAACACGACCTGGTTGAATGGATGTCTGCCATGACTTACCAGGCAGCCTCGGGTGCCGGTGCCCGCAATATGCGGGAATTATTAAACCAGATGGGGCATCTTCGTGATGCTTCCAGTAACCTGTTGGAAAATCCGTCCTCGGCAATACTTGATATCGACCAGGTGGTAACAGATGACATGAGATCATCAGGTTTTCCGGTTGACAACTTCGGTGTGCCGTTGGCTGGCAGCCTGATTCCCTGGATAGATGTTGCGCTGGAAAACGGACAGAGCAAGGAAGAGTGGAAAGCCGTCTCTGAAACCAACAAGATTCTGGGGCGTTCTGACAACATAATTCCAATCGATGGTACCTGTGTTCGAATTGGCTCAATGCGCTGTCATAGCCAGGCACTGACAATCAAACTGAAAAAAGATGTTCCCATCGATGAAATTGAACAGATGCTGGACGAGGCTAACGATTGGTCGAAGGTTATTCCGAATGATCGTGAAACAACAGTAAAAGAGTTATCTCCTGCGGCCATAACCGGAACCCTGACAGTTCCTGTCGGGCGTTTACGTAAAATGAACCTGGGCAATGAATATTTGAATGCGTTTACAGTGGGTGACCAGCTTCTGTGGGGAGCTGCCGAGCCACTAAGACGCATGTTAAAAATACTCCTGGAAAGATAATTTATGTAATAATCGTTAAAGTCTTATCAGTGGCTGCCGTTAAGTGAGTCACATAATGACAAAATTATAGTTAATCGTTATATTTTATGTGTTTTCAGGATTGGTAAAAAACCTTCGGTGAGCTATAGTTAGCTTGTGTTTATAAACGTTTTCTTAAGGTTTTTTATCATACATTTTTCCTGAAGCATGATTTTAGGGACGAACCTGATTAATAAAACAATTCAGTCTTCTGCGAGCTAGGAGGGGAGATGCTTCGCAAACTTCCATTGGCAATGGCAATTGCTCTGGCAATTGCACCGTTTCAGGCCCATGCAATTGGTCTTGGTAAAATTACAGCCCGTTCAGCGTTGAATGAACCTTTTGATGGTGAAATTCAATTGCTTTCAGTTCCACAGGGTGAACTGGACGGCGTTAAAGTCAGTCTGGCACCACCCGAGGTATTCAAGCGTGCCGGTATTGATCGACCATTCACATTGTCATACCTGAAGTTCAAGACTTTCAGGAAACCCAATGGTGAAGCAATTATTGAGGTTTTCAGTAAGCAGCTGATTCGTGAACCTTATCTTAATTTTCTGGTTGAAATCGACTGGCCTAAAGGCCGGATGGTCAGAGAGTTTACGGTTCTGCTTGATCCACCTTTGACTACCGGAAGAAAATCTTCCCGGGTTTCGACACCAACAGCGACTTCCAGCCAGGTTTCAAGTCCAGCCTCTACCACAACAACAGCGCGTACTACGCCTGCCAGAGGCACGCTTTCTGATTCGGGTGAATACGGACCGGTACAAAACAACGAGACTCTCTGGAATATTGCCAACACACATAAACCCGGTAGTGTTTCAGTTAATCAAATGATGCTGGCTATTCTGGATGAAAACCCGGAAGCATTTTCCAATTACAATATCAACACTCTCAAAGCCGGCAGCATCTTGAGAATGCCTTCTGAAGAGCAGGCTAAATCACTGACAAGACAACAGGCCAACGATATCGCGAATCGCCAGTACCAGGATTGGAAAGATGGCAATATGTCTGCAGCAAAACCAGCCCCCGCTGCAATAGAAACTACGGCTGAAACACAAGAAGATATGCCGAAAGCTCTGGACAGCGGTATGCAGTCTGATGATTCTGCCGTTCTTCGACTAAGTGGCAGTGATGTTGCTTTAGGTAGTGAAGGTGAGGGTGATGCTGAGGAAGTAAAACAGCAATTGATCGCTGCCCAGGAGAACCTGGTAACTTCACAGAGCGAAGCAGATGAAATGCGCTCGCAAATGGAAGTTATGCAAGCTCAGCTTGCTGACATGAAGCGTCTGCTTGAATTAAAAGATGAACAGTTAGCCAAACTTCAGGCAGCTAATGACACCGATGTCATGGTTGATGTTCCTGCTGAAGAGGCTCTAGTAGAAGATACTCAGGTAGATGAAGCTCCAATGGATGAGACTCCTGTGGATGAGGCCGCTGTGGATGTGGTTGGCGCAGAAGGAACCCCAGAAGAAACAGCTGAAGAGCAATCCACTGAAGCTGAATCAATGGCTGAGCCAGTGTCTGAACCAGTGTCTGAACCAGTGGAAGCCGAATCAGCACAAGCTGAACCACCAGTTGAAGTTGCGCCTGCCGCTGTTGCTGAACCGGAACCTGAAGCCAAGCCAGCGCCAGCGAAGGAACCAGGTATTGTTGAGATGATAACCGGCAGTGCCACTATGATGGGTATTGCGGTAGCTGTGCTCGTGGTCTTGCTGGCATTAATCTGGGCTGCAATCAGCCGTAGTAAAAAACGTGATGATGTCAGCATGGATGCCAAGCCTGATGCCTCTGGTTCAAAGAAGGCAAAACCGACTGAAACTGCTGCAGCACCTGCGGCCGCTGCTGCTGAATCGGCTGAAGACGAAAGTTCATTCCTGAGTGAATTCACTCCTGCCGATCTGGAAGATCTGGATAACCAGGAAACAGGCGAGGTTGACCCACTCTCAGAGGCTGATGTTTACATTGCTTACGGACGCTTTGACCAGGCCGAAGAAATGGTTCTTCAGGCTCTTGAAGCTGAACCCGGCAAAGTCCCATACCAGCATAAACTGCTGGAAATCTACTATTCCAATAAGGACGCAGAGAAATTCTCGGAACTGGCCGGTCAAATGCATGATGCCGGTGCTGAAGAAGCCGATCCTGATGCTTGGAACCGTGCCAAACTAATGGGTGTCGAGCTTGATCCTGAAAACGCTCTGTTTGCTGATGCAGCTGAAGTACCAAGCCAGGATGTAACTGATGACCTGGATATGGCATTAAGTGAGCTCGAATCACAGCTTAATGACGATACGGATGCTTCTGTTGCCGATTTGAATGCGCCCTCGGAAGATCTTGAAGAACTAAACCTGGAAGTGGATACAGAACAGGCTGAACCTGAATTGCCTGAGTTTAATGTGCCTGATGCGACACCTACGGCAGAAGCAGAGCTGGAAGGTGCTTCAGAAGACACTATACCGCTACCTGATGTGGATCTGGAAACCACTTCAACTTCAGCAACAGATGAAGAAGAGGCTATTGAGGAATTAGCCGCTGAACTCGAAAACTTCGACATTGATGACTTGGATGCTTCAGATGTCGGTATGGGTGAAGAAGCGACGCTGCCTTCAGAAGATGATTTGATGCTGCCGGATGAAGACCTGGAAAGCTTTGGTGAAATGAGTGAACTTGATGATGTTTCCACCAAACTTGACCTGGCGCGTGCCTACATTGAAATGGGCGATAAAGAAGGTGCCAAGGGTATTCTTGAGGAGGTTCTCGAGGAAGGTAGTGATGCGCAGAAGCAGGATGCTAAGGCTATGATCTCCGAAATTTCTTAAAAAGAGCTGCCTATTGACATCACTACTTCGTTAAAACCAGTTTGCAAAATACTCATTTACTATTTGTAAACTCCGTTATTGCAAACTGATTTTGCCTTGTCCTGACAACAATATTTCAGCTCTTATGAATAGAACTTGCTCTAAGCAAAATCTTAATCGCAGCTAAAAAAATTATTAATATTTAGTCCATTTGCTTTTATTCAGAGGTGTCTGAGTCATGGATGACGAAGCCAAGCAAACATGGATGTTTTTACGGCGTCCTCTGAATAAAATTTATTGGACTAAATAATAAATGCTCAATAAAGGTATATTTAAACCAAGGCGCTTTAAGCGCCTTTGTTGTTTTTGTAAATAATGAAAATAGCACTCGGTGTTGAATACGACGGAAACCAATTTCATGGCTGGCAACTGCAGCAGGAAGGTGTTCGCACGGTGCAGTTGTGTCTGGAGCAGGCAGTAGCGAAAGTTGCCAATCATGATGTGCGGTTATTTTGCGCCGGGCGAACCGACACCGGTGTTCATGCTGTAGGCCAGGTTGCGCATTTTGAAACTGATGCAGTCAGAACTGAGCGGCAATGGTTACTCGGTATCAATGTTAATTTACCCAGTGATATCAGTGTTAACTGGGTTAAATTTGTTGATGGTGATTTTCATGCCCGCTTCTCCGCTATGAGCAGGTCTTACCGGTATTTCATCTGGAACAGACCAACCCGCTCAGCACTTTTAACCGGCAAGGTTAACTGGACTCATTATGATTTGGATCACGATGTGATGCATAAAGCTGCGCAGGACCTGGTGGGTACCCATGATTTTTCTTCTTACCGGGCTTTGCAGTGCCAGGCTAAATCTCCGGTTAAAACGCTGCATAAACTTGATGTTGAGCGAAATGGAGACATGGTCGTTTTAAAACTACACGCCAACGCATTTCTGCACCATATGGTGCGCAATATTGCCGGTGTGCTTATTACCATTGGGCGTCACGAGCGCCCGGTGGACTGGGCAGCTGAAGTGTTGTCCTACAAAGACCGAACCCTGGGAGGAGTTACCGCTGCACCCGACGGTTTGTACTTCGAATCAGTTGAATACCCTGAAGAATTCGCTATTCCAAGCGTGGAATTTCCGGCGGTTTTATAGCTTTAACCTGTGTATAATTGCTCGATGCGAACCCGAGTCAAAATTTGTGGTCTTAAAACTGTTGATATGGCACGAAAGGCCATTTACCACGGAGCCGATGCTATCGGGCTGGTTTTCTATCCACCCAGTCCCAGGTTTGTCGATATTCAAACGGCTGCAGAAATTGTCAATTCAGTGCCTGCATTTGTAACCTGTGTCGGTCTGTTTGTGAATGCCGAACAGGAAGAGATTAAAAAGACGGTTGAGTTAACCGGTATAAATCTTTTGCAGTTTCACGGAAATGAATGTCCGGATTATTGTGCCGGTTTTGATTTTCCGTACATCAAGGCATTACGCATGAAAGATGATATTGACCTCATGCGTGAGCGGGAAAAGTATTCAAAAGCTGTGGGTCTTTTACTCGATACCTACAAACCGGGTTCGCCGGGTGGTACTGGCGAGTCTTTTAATTGGGACAGAATTCCAGACAGCCTGAGAAGTGAAATTATTCTGGCTGGGGGCTTAGATCCTGAAAATATCAGGTCCGCCATTGAAACGGTTCGGCCCTATGCGGTTGATGTCAGTGGTGGTGTTGAATCAGAAAAGGGCGTGAAAAGCGCCGATAAAATTCAGAAGTTTATGCGGAGTGTAAACGTTGCAGATAAGTGATACACAATTAACTGGCTTGCCAGATGAGATGGGACATTTTGGTCCTTATGGTGGTGTGTTTGTTGCTGAAACACTGATGAAACCACTCGAAGACCTGGCCGATGCCTATCAGGAATGTTTGAATGATGAGCAGTTTCTTGCAGAACTGGATGCTGACCTGGCTAACTATGTTGGCAGGCCATCACCCATTTACCATGCAAAGAGATTAAGTGATGAACTTGGTGGTGCGCAGATCTATCTTAAACGCGAAGATTTAAATCATACCGGTGCTCATAAAATCAACAATACCATTGGCCAGGCGCTCGTTGCCAAACGCATGGGCAAGAAACGTATTATTGCCGAAACCGGTGCCGGCCAGCATGGTGTCGCTACGGCGACCGTGGCAGCAAGACTGGGTCTTGAATGTATTGTTTACATGGGTGCGGTTGATGTTGCCCGGCAGGAGGCCAATGTCTATCGCATGAAATTGCTGGGTGCCGAGGTAAGGGCGGTTTCATCCGGTTCCAAAACTCTCAAGGATGCATTGAACGAAGCGATGAGAGATTGGGTTACCAATGTAGATGATACTTTCTACATTATTGGCACAGTTGCCGGCCCTCATCCTTACCCAGCCATGGTGCGCGATTTCCAGACGGTTATTGGTCGTGAGGCCCGTGCTCAAATGCTGGAAACAACAGGAAAATTACCCGATCACCTTGTTGCCTGTGTCGGAGGTGGTTCCAATGCCATCGGCCTGTTCTATCCATTTATCAACGATGACTCGGTAAAAATTGTTGGTGTTGAGGCAGCCGGTGACGGTCTGAAAACCGGTCATCATGCTGCACCTTTATGTGCCGGGCGTCCTGGTGTCTTACACGGCAACCGCACCTACCTGATGGAATCCGATGATGGTCAGATTATCGAAACACATTCGATTTCAGCCGGTCTGGATTATCCGGGTGTTGGTCCTGAACACGCCTGGTTAAAAGATTCCGGCAGGGCTGAATATGTTGCCGTTAATGATGATGAAGCCCTCGAGGCTTTTTATAAACTGACCCGAACCGAAGGTATTATTCCCGCACTTGAATCGAGTCACGCGATTGCCCAGGCCGTAAAAATGGCACCGGCCATGTCCAAAGATGAAACTATTCTTATCAATCTTTCCGGCCGTGGTGATAAAGACATGCATACCGTTGCGAGCAGGGATGGAATAGAGATATGAGTCGTATAAGTCATAAGTTCAATTCGCTCAAGGCAGCAGGGAAAAAAGCCCTGATTCCTTTTGTAACCGCTGGCGACCCAAACCCGTTAATCACTGTCAAACTGATGCATAAACTGGTAGCAGCGGGTGCAGACTTGCTCGAACTTGGTGTGCCTTTTTCTGACCCGATGGCAGATGGTCCGGTTATCCAGCGCGCCAGTGAGCGTGCCCTCGAGCACAATGTCACAATGCATAATGTTTTGGATATGGTCAGAGAATTCAGGCAGAACGATAATGACACGCCAATTATCTTAATGGGTTATCTCAATCCAGTCGAAGTGATGGGCTACCAGGCTTTTTCACAACAGGCCAGCGAAGCGGGTATTGATGGTGCAATTATTGTCGATTTACCTCCGCAGGAAGCCCATGATTTACTCATTGAACTGAAAAACAATGACATTGATCCTATTTTCCTGCTGGCTCCTACCAGTACAGAAAAACGTATAGAGATGATTACCAGTGCTGCAAGTGGCTTTGTATATTATGTATCTCTCAAAGGTGTTACCGGTGCTGCCACCCTGGACATTGATGCAGTGAAAGAAAAAATTTCACATATTCGTTCAAAAACAGATTTACCTATTGGTGTTGGCTTTGGCATTTCAGATGATGAGATGGCAGGGAAAATGTCTGGAATCAGCGATGCTGTAATTGTCGGCAGCGCATTAGTCAGAAAAATTGAAGAAAATGCGGATAATGAACAGGCGTTAATGGCAGAAGCCGAAACTTTAATCGGCGGTATGCGAAAAGCCATGGATAACGCCTGAAGCACCTGAACCGATTGATTCGGGAAAAATTATGGCTTCTTGCTATAGTTACTTTAAGTTCCCGAAAAATATAATAAACAGGAATATACGATGAGTTGGTTTGAAAAATTAATGCCAAGCCGCATTCGCACAGAAGGCGGTAACAAAAAGGCCGTACCTGAGGGATTATGGGCGAAATGTCCGGGCTGCAGCGCCATCCTTTACAAGGCTGAACTTGATCGTAGTTACAATGTCTGTCCAAAGTGTTCTCACCACAACCGCATTGATGCCCGTCGTCGCCTGGAATTGTTTCTCGATGCAGATAACCAGCAGGAAATTGGTGAAGACCTGGAACCGCTTGATCCATTAAAATTCAAGGACAGTAAAAAATATAAAGACCGTGTTTCTGCTGCGCAGAAACAAACCGGTGAAAAAGATGCTCTTGTGGTGATGAAGGGTCAGCTTAAGGGAATGGATATTGTTGCCTCAGCTTTTGAATTCAGCTACATGGGAGGATCGATGGGCTCTGTGGTTGGTGAACGATTCGTGCGAGGTGCCAACGAAGCCCTGGATAAAAATATTCCTTACGTGTGTTTCACGGCCTCTGGCGGTGCGCGCATGCAGGAGTCGTTGTTCTCACTGATGCAGATGGCCAAAACCAGTGCCGTACTTGGAAAAATGGCTGACAGGGGAATTCCTTTTATTTCAGTCATGACTGACCCAACCATGGGTGGCGTTTCTGCAAGTCTTGCCATGCTTGGAGATTTGAATGTTGCCGAGCCTAATGCCCTGATTGGTTTTGCCGGGCCCCGTGTTATTGAGCAAACAGTCCGTGAAAAACTACCCGAAGGTTTTCAGCGCGCCGAGTTCCTGCTTGAACATGGTGCCATCGATATGATTATTGATCGGCGTGAAATGCGTGATGAACTGCATTCAGTTCTCAGTATTCTTCTCAAAAAAGCCGCCTGATATAGGTTTTATTTTTAATCGTCTATTTGTATGCGATTTACCAGGCTTCAGGACTGGCTGGATTGGCAGCTGTCACTTCATACAAAGCCTATTGACCTTGGACTGGAACGTGTCTCGTCAGTCTGGAAAAAATTACCTCAATTAAACCCTGAAACATTTGTTATCAGTATCGCTGGAACTAATGGCAAGGGGTCAGCTGTGGCCTATCTAGAAGCGATTCTGGATCATGCCGGATATTCCGTTGGTTGTTACACATCTCCTCATCTTGTCAGGTACAACGAAAGAATTCGGATTAATGGCAGGGAAGTTTCAGATCAGCAATTATGCGAGGCCTTCCAGGCAATTGACGAGGCCAGGGGAGACACCAGTCTTTCCTATTTTGAATTTGGCACCCTGGCTGCACTTTATATTTTTTCCCAAACCACACCTGATGTTGTAGTCCTCGAAGTTGGACTAGGTGGCAGGCTTGATGCAGTGAATATTATTGATGCAGATGCTGCCCTGATTACTTCTATTGGCCTGGATCACCAGGACTGGCTGGGTAATGACAGGGAAACAATAGGTCGCGAAAAAGCCGGAATTTTAAGAAAAGAACAATGCTCGGTATTTTCCGGTCAGGATATGCCTGAAAGTATCAGGCAGTACGCCAGTCAAATTGGA
Organism: uncultured Gammaproteobacteria bacterium; assembly: GCA_937926265.1. Classification (GTDB taxonomy): domain Bacteria; phylum Pseudomonadota; class Gammaproteobacteria; order Chromatiales; family Chromatiaceae; genus JABDQZ01. Next base: position 36,698 of record CALAZS010000043.1, on the reverse strand, counting down.
TCAAAACTCATTGTTGCCGGAACTGATTATCATGTTATTAATCATCAAAATGAACAGAATCATGGCGAATGGCAAATTCAATCTGATTTTGGTAACCGTCATGCATTACCACTGCCGGTATTAAGAGGTTCTCACCAGGTTGAAAATGCAGCCGGTGTCATTGCTCTACTGTTAAGCTGCAGAGATAAATTGCCGGTAGCCTCGGATGCCATGCGCGCAGGGCTGGTTTCGGCAAAATTGAAAGGGCGTTTCCAGGTATTACCCATAGATATAACGGGTGATGTGAATGTTGTCATTGATGTTGCCCATAACCCTGACTCCATGCTTGAGCTTGCCCGAAATCTTGCGGGTTTTGTCATAAAAGGCAAACTGCACGTTATTGTCGGTATGTTAAAAGATAAGCAAATTGATGCCAGCCTCGAACCATTGCTGAAAGAGGCTGATTGCTGGTACCTGTTATCAACACCGGGAGACCGCGGGTTAAGTGCTTCCGAGCTTGCGAAAGTTTTTCCCGGCGACAGTGCAAAAATTGTCGGAATGTCAGATAATATTGAACAGGTTTTTCAATCTGCCATGCAGCAGGCTAATGCCGGTGACACGCTTTTAATTACCGGTTCATTTTTAGTTGCTGGTGCATGCCTTGAAATGCTTGAAAAACAATCTGGTCCGGAAGTTTAAATGGAAAATGCATTGAAAAAACGATTAATCGGTGCCGCGGTACTGGCTTCGCTGGGTGTTATTTTTATTCCCATGCTGCTCGAAGAGGATACTGTGATTGACAGTGATATCCACAGCAGCAATATCCCCAAAAAGCATATCGAGTCTTTTGAGAAACCTGTAGTCACTGAAAAGCAGATTACCGACTTTAAAGAAGAGGTGGAGTTTGGCAGTTCGATTCAACCGCAAGCAGGAGCAGAGGTTAAGGAAATTAAAAATCAGGCTGACCTTGATCAGACAAAGGAAAAGGCCGCTCCTGTTAAAACAAGGGTTGGCTTAACCAGCTGGATGGTTCAGGCAGGTAGTTTTTCCAATCATGATAATGCCGAGAAAGTTGTCTCCCAATTACGTAATGCCGGTTACGACACTCACCTTGAAACTGCCCAGGTGAATAATAAAAAAGTCTACCGTGTCAGGGTAGGTCCTGAAATTGACCGGACCAACGCAGACAATATTGCCAAGGAAATATCCAAGAAGTTTTTTCTTAGTACCCGGGTAATCCGCTATCCCTGATCTGATTTAAAATAAATGATCACAGTTGACTACATTATTCTCGGCATTATTGCGTTGTCTGCAATAATCAGCCTGTTCCGTGGATTTGTTAAGGAAGCTTTTTCGCTGTTTCTATGGATTTCTGCTTTCTGGTTAAGCTGGATGTTCTTCAGGGATGTTGCCGCTTGGCTGATTCAATGGATTTCACTGCCGTCAGCTCGCCTGGGTATCTCTTTTGCCTTAATAATGATTGTTGTTCTGATCATTGGTGGCATAATCGGTTATCTGTTATCGAAACTGGTTGAACATACCGGTCTGTCAGGAACTGACCGTTTACTTGGTGTTTTTTTCGGGGTCGCCCGCGGCGTTGTTATTGTGGCTATCCTGATACTTCTGGCCGGTCTTACGCCGATGCCGGAAGACCCGTGGTGGAATGAATCTTTGCTGATTGGTCATTTTCAGGAAATCTCTGTTTGGCTTAAGGGTTTACTGCCTGAAGATATTGCTCAATACTTTTCATATTGATCTGGAAAATTATCGGATAGTGTTATGTGTGGAATCGTTGGTATTGTTGGTCAGAGTCCTGTAAACCAGTCACTCTATGATGCACTTATGGTATTGCAGCACAGAGGCCAGGATGCAGCCGGGATGGTTACCTGTGAAGATAACCGTCTGCACCTGAGAAAGGATAATGGCCTGGCCAGGGATGTTTTCCAGACTTATCATATGATGAAGCTGACAGGCAATATGGGTATAGCCCATGTTCGCTACCCGACGGCCGGTTCTTCATCATCGGCTGAAGCTCAGCCTTTTTATGTCAATTCACCCTACGGCATCACGCTGGCCCACAACGGTAACCTGACCAACTCAGACGAGCTTAAAGATGATGTGTTGCGTGAAGACTTACGCCACATCAATACCACTTCTGATTCAGAAATTCTTTTAAACGTACTTGCTCATGAGCTTCAAATCCAGGGCAAGATTCGTATTGATCATAATGATATTTTCAAGGCCGTTGCCGGCGTGCATCGACGTTGCCGTGGTGGATATGCCGCTGTAGCCATGATCCCGAATCACGGCATCCTGGCTTTTCGTGATCCCTTTGGTATTCGTCCGATTGTTTTTGGCAAACGAACCACGGATCAGGGTACAGAGTACATGGTGGCTTCCGAAAGCGTTGCGCTTGCCGCCCAGGATTTTGAACTGGTCAGGGATATCGAGCCCGGTGAGGCCATTTACATTACTCAGGATGGACAGTTCTTTAATTTTCAATGTGCCAGTAATTCTCAGCATTGTCCCTGTATTTTTGAGTATGTTTATTTTGCCCGCCCGGATTCCCTTATCGATAACATTTTTGTACACAAGGCACGTTCAAGAATGGGTGTAAAACTGGCTGAAAAGATTCAGCGGGAATGGCCTGATCATGACATTGACGTTGTCATACCGATACCTGATACCAGTAGAACTTCGGCACTGGCCTTGGCCAACACCTTGGGTGTTCACTATACCGAAGGTTTTATCAAGAACCGCTATATTGGTCGTACCTTCATCATGCCAGGCCAGCAGGTCAGAAAGAAATCTGTCAGACAAAAACTTAATGCGATTGACCTGGAATTTAAAAACAAGAACGTGCTTTTGGTCGATGACTCGATTGTCAGGGGAACCACTTCCAAGCAGATTGTCATGATGGCGCGTGAAGCCGGTGCCAACAAGGTTTACTTTGCTTCAGCCTCACCACCCATCCGTTATCCGAATGTTTATGGGATTGATATGCCATCCGCATCAGAACTTGTTGCTCATGGCCGAACTGAAGAAGAAATTCGTGATGTGATTTCCTGTGACAAGTTGATTTACCAGGATCTTGATGACCTGATTGATGCTGTTAACAGAAAAGGCAAGGTCAATATTGCCCGCTTTGACACCTCTGTTTTTGATGGGAAATATGTTACCGGTGACGTTAATGAAGATTACCTGGAACAGCTGGAATTACTTCGTAATGATGCCGCAAAAGAATCCAGGGATGAAGCTGCGCGCACCATTTTGGAAATTCACAACAATCCTTAATTACCTATCTGACTAGAGTGTTGTTTTGGCCGGTAATGTTACAGGCCTGCCCGGCAGAGGTTCTGGCTTTGGTAACGGACGTACAGGTTTACCGGGAAAACCGGGTTTAGGTGGATAAATCGGGTTTGTTATTGGTGGCGTGCAGGGCCAGCCAATATCGCCTCTTTCACATCGCCTGGCATTGCGTGAGCCGTCATCTTCTTTTTCTTCTTCCTGTTGCGGTGTTGGTTCTACTCTTGGCTGCTGCTTTTTGGCCTCAATAGCAGCGGCTTTTTCCGCATCACGTTTTGCCTTGTAGTTTTCAGCCGATTCTGTCTGCTGTTTCAGTAAGGTGTCTGCCTGTTGTCTCTGGGCTTCGGTAGGGCCGGGAGCGATATCGACAGTTGATACAGTGGAACCTTCTGGAGGAGGAGAGTCGCTGTACCTGACTTTGCCGTCAGTATCAGTCCATTTGTAAACTGGTTGGGCAATAACGGCCGTCATGCTTAGAAGTGAGGAAGCCAAAACCAGGTAAGAAATCAATAAACGCTTTGTCATGGTGCTTGCCGATTTATTCAGTCACTGATTCTAGAGTATAGGCAACAAATGCCGTCTTATTCTTCCTGGAAGTAATAATCGTATTTTTTATGCAGTCTTGACGTAAATTCCCAGGCTTCACTGTAGGACAGTCCACTGTTTTCAGGGAAAATAACCTTGATATAAAGCTTGTTCGGGTACTGCTTTTTAAGTTCAGTCAGCATTTTATCAAGAGCACCAAGCTGAATAGCTTTAAAGCTGGTGTTTTCAGGAGTTTTAACACCAATCAGGTATTTGCCATCATTTTTGGTATATCGCACTTCAACCACATGTTTACCGGCAGCTGTCCTGGCTGGACGAACAAGCTTGTCATATTTGACTTTTAAATCGTCATAATCACCCTGAAGCAGGGCAAGCTGTTCATCAGACATGGAAATATAGCTTTGCGCCTGCTCCAGTTCTGCTTCCTTATCCATAAAGTCACTTTGTAACGCAGAAAGCTGGTTCTGAGTTTGATCCTGTTTTGTTTTCAGGCTTTCCAGCGCCAGTTGAATTTGGGCTAACTGATCGTTGGACAACAACAGGCGATTCTCAAGCTGGCTCTTATCCAGGCTGAGTTTCTCGTTGTCTGCATTGATTTCATCTAGCAACTGTTGCAGGCGTGTTTTATCCAGATCCAGTTTGTCGCGTTCACTGGTTAAAGCCGAAAGCTTATTCATTTGATCTTTAATCATGGCCAGCTGATTGGCCCTGATTTCCTGCATTTTCATCAGTTGCAGGCGTAAATCAGATAATTCGTTCTCAGTGTTAATCAGTCGGATGGAAAGACTTTCTTTTTCCTCGCCAGTGGTGCGCGCGAGTTCAGCCGCCATACGCTCGGCTTCCATGGTGTTGCGCAACTTTTGAACCAGGTCGATATTGCGCATCAGCAGGATTACCAGCGCAATCAGGAAGATCATGACGATAACTGTCATGATGTCGGTGAACGATGGCCAGAAGCTCTCGTTACCTGAACTGTCTCCCTCGTGGTTTAAGCGAAGATTTACAAAGCCGTTTTCTGAACTCATGCTAAAGGACCGGATAATACAGAAGGGTGTTATTTTTCACCGAGACGGAAACCGATTCTTAAAATGCCTTTGATATCGGTCAGTTCCTGGTTCATGCCTTCAACATGTTGCTTGTAGGTATCCACGGTTTCCACCAGGCTTTTTTCCACTTCAATAAACCTGTCCTGAGACTCGGACATCTGCGTAACCAGTGTCTGCAGGGAACGGATCAGGCCAGTGAATTCGTAAAGTACGTTATCTGTTTTCAGCTGGAACCTAGGCATCAGGTGCATGGTTGTGATTTGTTCGATAGCACTGATCATGTTGGTCTGAACATCGGTGAGCTTGACGAAGAAGTAGCCGAAAAAAAGATAACAGGCGATGGCAGTAATGGTTGTTGACAGGGCAGTCGACATGCCGTGAACCACCAGGCCCATGCCACCAACATTTACGGCGTTTTCCAGCATGTCAGAAGCTCCAATCAGGGCGAGCGACAGTGAAACAATAGTGCCAAAAACGCCGGTAAGAATGAGAGTGTTACTGATAAAGCGGGGAAGACTGTTTTTTGTGCTTTCACTGGCTACCAGGGTTGAAGCAAGCGCACTCTGGTTAACCGGGGTTTTATTTGCATGCATTATTTCCAGGGTCTTGTAGCGTCGTGCGATAATGCTTTTTTTGGAAATACTTTTAAGCAGATCAGATTCTTCGCTGTCAACGTTTTTAATGAAACGTAGCAGGGCAGATTCTTCACGCGAATAAACCAGGAAAATGCTGATCATTTTCATCACGCCGAGACCGAAAAGGGTAATAATGGCACCATTTATAACCCAGCCGGTTACTGTTAACTGGTCACGGAAGTAAACTGCATTGATATAATCAAGTTTCCACAGGATCAGGGCGGCAATGGCGATGCCAAAAACGATCATACGGAAAAGGGAATTTCTGCTGAGATGGCGTTGGAAGTTTAAGGTGTCCATAGGGAATGACTGAGCGCTAAATTAGAATTAGATGAAATTTAAATTAACTCGATTTTGTCACAATACGTTGACAAAAAAAACGAATTAATGCCAATTGAACCATTAAATATTTAAGCTCCTTAATAACAGAAACTGTTTTGCCGATTTTGCCAATTAGAAATGAGAAATATCAACCATGAGCGCTAATCTTCATCAGTTTGCCTATGATTGCCTGCATGAAACCAGCGTAGACAAAAAATGCATGCTTGCAAAAACGCTTTTTGATGGTGTTTCATCCGGGACATTGTCAGCAGGAGACATTGAGTTACCAGACATCGAAGAGGCTGGCAGGCCTGAAAAACCTGAGTTAGTGCACCCGCGCGACGTGCCCAAAAGGAAACTTGGTACCTTACAGGGACGTGCCGCTGCAATTCATTCTTTCTGCCACATTGAATTCAATGCGATTAACCTGGCCTGTGATGCGGTTTACCGTTTTCAAGGTATGCCACAGGAATATTACCTGGACTGGAGCAGAATTGCTGCCGAGGAGGCCTATCATTTCGGACTTCTGAATAAAAGACTTCAGACGTTGGGTTTTGAATACGGTGATTTCCCGGCCCATAACGGTCTTTGGGAGCTTGCCCGGAAAACAGCGGGTGATTTACTGGACCGCATGGCACTGATCCCAAGGGTCATGGAGGCCCGTGGTTTGGATGTGACACCGGCAATTCAGAAAAAATTCAGTAATGTTGGTGATACGGAAACTGTAGACATTCTTGACATCATCCTCAGGGACGAAATCACGCATGTTAAGGCGGGTTCGCTTTGGTTCAATTATGTTTGCAGGCAGAGACAGCTGGATCCTGAACCAACCTACCTGGAACTTGTCAAAAATTATATGAAGGGTGATGTTCAATGCCCGATGCATTTCCAGGCCCGTCTCGAAGCCGGGTTTACCGCCTCCGAGTTGGAGATGCTGGAAATTATGTGCCAAAAGCACTAAATCATGTTGGATTGCGAGGTGAGAATATGGATATTCAACAACTAACCGACTTTTTCATGTGGTCCACGGTGATCAATCTCGGTATTTTCCTGTACTGGATTGGTTGGTTGCTGTTTGCACCGGATTTGGTTTACAAAATCCAGTCACGGTTTTTCCCAATTGATCGTGAGAACTACAACCGCATCATGTACTTCTTTTTGGGATTTTATAAGGTCCTGATTATTGTCTTTATGTTGATTCCATACCTGGTACTGGCGTTTTTGATTTAGGTGCCAAGATAGCCTAGGAGTAGTCTAGGGAATCGGTATTCCCGTTAATACCAGATCTTCATCAATAGCCAGGGCCAAAGCCTTGTTTTCATGCCACTCCGGCAGCACAATTCTTTTACACTCCTTACCATCGATGTCGTATTCATGTGTGGCAGGCCGATGTGTATGACCGTGAATCATCAAGTCGACATCAAACTTTTCAAACCACCCGACAACTTCAGCTTCAGTGACATCCATAATATCGTCTGCCAGCAGTGATTTGGCTTCGCCGGATTGCTGGCGATACATTTCCGCAATCTGTTTGCGTTCATCAAGTGGCTTAGCCAGAAATTCTGTTATCCATTGTGGGTCAGAGCGCATCTTACGGGCTTTTTGATAATCCTCATCCAGTGTACATAGCTGATCGCCGTGTGTAATCAGTACCGGAGTATCGCCGAGTAAAATAATACTGGGATCGGGTAACAGTGTGGCCCGGCTTTTAAGACTGAATTCCTCTCCAATCAGAAAATCGCGGTTGCCGTGCATGAGGAATACATCGCAGTCGTGAGCCAGTTCCTGAATTGCTTCAATAACCTGCCGGGATAACCGGGTGTCATCATCATCGCCTACCCAGGCATCGAAAAGGTCACCAAGAATGTACAAGCGGTCAGCCGCCGGCGCCTGATTTTTCAGGAAATTCAGAAATAGCTTAAGCGTGTCTGGTCTTTCTTCGCTGAGGTGAAGATCTGAGATGAATAGGGAGGAATTCATGGAGTTTTGAGGTTCACCGTTTCATTTTATTTTGAAGATGCCGTAAATACCTCCATGTAGGCTTGGCTTCGGCATCCATGCCTCAGACACTTCAAAATAAAGTGAAATGATGAACCTTTCAGTCAGATGTGCTCAGTCAGATATGGTTACTCAGAAATTGCAGCAGATTCAATGATGATATCTTCAACAGGCACATCAGAATGACCACCTTTGTTGCCGGTTTCAACACCCTTGATCTTGTTAACAACATCCATGCCCTCGGTGACTTTACCAAATACACAGTAGCCCCAGCCATCCTGACCCGGGTAATCAAGGAACTTGTTATCTGCAACATTAATAAAGAACTGGGCCGTTGCAGAGTGAGGATCCATGGTGCGTGCCATGGCAATAGTGCCAACTTCATTGCTGAGGCCATTCTTGGCTTCATTCTCAATTGGCTCGCGTGTCGGTTTCTGCATCATGTCCGGTAGCATGCCGCCACCCTGGATCATGAAGTTATCAATGACACGATGGAAAATTGTACCGTCAAAATGGCCATCTTCTACGTATTTTTTAAAGTTTTCGCAGGTATTTGGCGCATTCTCTTCATCGAGTTCAATAAAAATATCACCGACATTGGTTTTCAATGTAATCATGAGTTTTCCTATAATAATAAATTGATTGAAAGGGTTTAAATACGGCTGACTTTAAGAATTGTTACATTCTTTTCGGGCACGTTTTTCATAAAATTCTTGGTGGTAGTGAAAACATCTGCGATGGCATCCACAGTTTCCATGCCTTTAGTCACCTTGCCAAAAACACAATAGCCCCAGCCGTTTCGTGAGCGTGATTTGAAATCCAGGAAATCATTATCAACATGGTTGATAAAAAACTGTGCACTAGCCGAATGCGGGTCGCCTTTACGCGCCATGGCAATGGTGCCGCGTTCGTTTTTCAGGCCATTATCGGCTTCGTTCTGAATTTCCGCTTTAGTGGATTTCTTTTTGAATTTTTCATCAAATCCACCACCCTGGACCATAAAACCATTAATGACACGGTGGAAAATCGTACCGCTGTAGAAGCCTTCATCAACGTATGACAGGAAATTTTCAACAGTTTTGGGGGCTAACTGGGCATTGAGTTCCAGTTCGATATTTCCCATGCTGGTTTCTATCAATACTTTTGGATTGGTATCTTCGGCAGAAACGAAGGAAGAAAGTGAAAAAAAGAGGAAGAATGGCAGCAAAATTCGAGACATGGTTGGTAACATCGGGTTCCTGTAAGAATTGGTGTGTAAAAACTGGTCAAACATCCTATGCATAGATTAAATGCTTTTCAAGCGCTAAAATCTGCGTTCTTTCTGTAACGGATGTCAATAAAATGCTTCAGGTCTATAACGACTTAACCAATCAAAAAGAAGAATTTGTGCCCTTGGAACCAAACAGGGTCAGTATGTACGTTTGCGGTATGACTGTTTACGACCTCTGTCATCTGGGGCATGCACGTGTCATGGTGGTATTTGATGTGGTTTACCGTCACCTGAAATCAATTGGTTATGACGTCACTTATATTCGCAATATTACTGATATAGATGACAAGATCATCAAGCGTGCCAATGAAAATGGTGAGCATTTTTCAGAGTTGACACAAAGATTCATTACCGCCATGCATGAAGATGCGCAGGCACTGGGTGTATTACCACCGGATAACGAGCCCAAGGCGACAGATTTTATCGGTGAAATTATCGATATGATCGAACGTTTGATAAATAAAGAGCATGCCTATGTCGCGGCCAATGGTGATGTCTACTACTCGGTATCCAGTTTTGATGGGTATGGCAAGCTTTCGGGTAAATCAACCGAAGATTTGCGCGCCGGTGCCAGGGTTGAATCGGGGGAAGAAAAACGTGACCCACTGGACTTTGCTCTGTGGAAATCTGCCAAGCCTGGCGAGCCTGCCTGGGACTCCCCCTGGGGCAGCGGCAGGCCGGGGTGGCATATTGAGTGCTCTGCAATGTCGAACAAGGAACTGGGCGATACTTTTGATATTCATGGTGGCGGAGCTGATTTGACCTTTCCTCATCACGAAAACGAGATAGCCCAGTCTGAAGGCGCAACCGGGCACCAGTTTGTTAAATACTGGCTGCATAATGGCTTTGTCAGGATAAATGATGAAAAAATGTCCAAGTCGCTGGGCAACTTTTTTACTGTTCGTGAAATTCTGGAAAACTATCGCCCTGAAGAAGTGCGCTATTTTATTCTTACCAGTCATTACCGCAGTCCGTTAAATTACGATAGCGAACACCTTGATAATGCCCGGGCTGCTTTAACGCGTTTTTACACGGCGTTAAGAGGCCTGCCCAACGCTGAATCTGACATCGGCCCTGAGTTTGAAATTGGCTACAGGCAGCGCTTCGAACAGGCAATGAATGATGATTTCAATACACCTGTGGCTCTCTCTGTACTTTTTGATCTCGTTCGAGAAATCAATTCAGTCAAGCAAACCGACACAGCCAGAGCTGCACAGCTTGCAGCGCTGTTAAAACAATTGTCCAGTGTACTGGGGCTGCTCACTGATGATCCTGAAAACTTCTTCAAGGGTCAGCCAGCTGATGGTCTCCCTGATAGTCTAAGTGATGATGAAATCGAAAAGCTGGTGAAGCAGAGAGTTGAAGCCAAAGCCAATAAAGACTGGGGAACTGCAGACAGAATCAGGGATGAACTTAAGGAGCAGGGCGTAATAGTTGAGGATAATGCTGCTGGCTCAACCTGGAGAAGAAATTAATCAGCTGATTTTGTTGATTCTAATTTATAAGCTTTGTCGCCAATCTTTTTTCAGAGGTGTCGACCTCAGGGATGAGGTCGTCAAGCTACAGGGATGTATTCATGCGTCCTCAGAAAAAAGTATTGGTGATGAAGATATTTAACACTTGGTATGACAATGCAGAATCGTTGGAACGATGAAGAGGCAGCTGACTGCCGGAATGATCTCGAACTAAGAGTTTATACCTCAAGGTTACTTGGTCAGGATCCTGACCTGGTATTGCACGGTGGTGGTAATACTTCGGTAAAAATCACTGAAAGCAATATCTTTGGTGAACAGGAAGATATTTTATATGTGAAGGGTTCGGGGTGGGACCTGGCAACAATAGAAGCTGAGGGCTTTACTCCAATCAGGCTGGATCATCTTAAAAAACTCGCCACGCTCCAGGAATTGTCAGATCTGGATATGGTCAATGAAATGAAGACCCACCAGACCAATGCTTTATCACCAGCCGGGTCAGTAGAAGCGATTTTACATGCAGTTTTACCCTTTAAATTTGTAGATCACACGCATGCTGATGCAATCGTAACTATTACGAACACACCTGATGGTGAGCAGCGAATCAATGAAGTCTTTGGGGATGAGGTTATCATCATTCCCTACGTTATGCCGGGCTTCGATCTTGCCAGGCTTGTAGCAGAAAATTTCAGCAAACAGGCCACAGATAAAACTGTCGGCATGGTTTTAATGAATCATGGACTGTTTTCATTTGCAGATTCAGCTAAAGAGTCTTATGAATTGATGATTCACCTGGTTCAAAAGGCTGAAGATTACCTCAAAGCCAACAAAGCCTGGGATTTGCCCGATGAAACCCTGGATTACGAACCCGGTTTTTCCCGAGATGTGATTGCCGAATTAAGAAAAGATTTATCTTCAAAAGCCAATAGCCGTTTTTTACTTAATGTTAACTTTAATGACCAGGCTATAGCTTTTGCGCGACAAAAAGACGTTGGCCAAACAAGCCAGCGGGGACCGGCAACACCGGATCATGTTATCCGTACCAAGCGTTTGCCAATGCTGGGTCGCGACATCGAAGCTTATACATCCGCCTACAAAGATTACTTTAACCGTCATGCGGCCGATTCAAGAACACCCGTAAGCATGCTTGATACTGTCCCCAGGGTGATACTTGATCATGAAATGGGATTTGTCACAGTCGGTAAATCAGCAAAGGAATGCCAGATTATCAAAGATATCTACGAACATACCATGCAGATAATTCAACGGGCTGAGTTACTTGATCAATGGCAGGCTTTACCGGAAAAAGATATTTTTGAAGTTGAGTACTGGTCACTTGAACAGGCCAAGTTAAAAAAACCGGGTAAGTCTCCAGAGTTCCTGGGTGAAGTGGTTTTGATAACCGGTGCAGCTTCAGGTATCGGCAAAGCCTGCGTAGAAAGTTTTATGCAAGAGGGGGCTGCTGTTGTTGGTCTGGATCTTGACCATTCGGTAACCAGTCTGTTTCCGTCTCAGAACTATCTTGGCCTGTTGTGTGATATTACAGATGCTTATTCTGTAGATGCCTGTCTTGATAAAGCTGTTGCACACTTTGGTGGCTTAGACATGCTGGTACTTAATGCCGGTATTTTTCCCGGTGGCACATCAATCGCAGAACTTTCTGATGATCGTTGGGATGAGGTGATGAAAGTTAACCTTGATGCCAATCTGCGTTTGCTGCGTCTTTGTCATCCTTTGTTGAAGCTGGCGCCACGATATGGCCGGGCAGTGGTTATTGGGTCTAAAAATTTCCTTGCGCCTGGACCGGGGGCTGCAGCTTATTCTGCATCCAAGGCTGCATTAAACCAGTTGGCCAGGGTAGCTGCCCTGGAGTGGGGTAAAGATGGCATTCGAATCAACTCGCTGCATCCTGATGCTGTATTTGACACAGCTATCTGGACTGATGAAGTACTCAGGGCCAGGGCAGAGCATTATGGTATGTCCGTAGAAGCTTATAAAACCAAGAACATATTAAAGACTGAAATCAGTTCATTCGATGTTGCCAAACTGGCAGTTGCCATGTGCGGGCCGTTATTTGCAAAAACCACTGCTTCCGGTGTACCGGTAGATGGTGGCAATGACAGGGTGATTTAGCCAGAATTATGGCTTTTCAGCGTCATAAATTTCCTTCCCGGAGATGTAAGGAGGAATATGAAGCTCCGGTTCATTGTAAAAATAGCCTTGCGCAAGGTCGACACCAATTTCCTTTAACAGCTTTATAGTCTCTGTGTTTTCGACAAATTCAGCCACAGTCATCAATCCAAGCTTTTTACCTACACTGTGTATTGCATCAACCATAATTAACGATGACTTATCTTCAAGCATTTCCCTGACAAAAACGCCATCTATTTTTATGTAGTCCAATGGCAGGTTTTTAAGGTATGAAAAGGAGCTCAGTCCACTACCAAAGTCATCAAGTGCAATATAACAACCTAATTCCTGCATGGATATCATAAAGTCTCTAGCAAATTCCAGATTTGCAATTGCCGCGGTCTCTGTAATTTCAAGACAAAGTCTGCCATCTAGAATATTACTTTTTTTGACGATTGCTACGAGTTCGTCCATGGCGGTTTTAGTGCTGAGTGTTTGTCCGGACAGATTGACAGCATAGAGGGTTGACTCCAAAGGTGTCTGCTTGATGTAGTTACAAACCTTTGTCAGTACCAGTTTGTCAATTCTGTGCATAAAACCATAACGCTCGGCAGTTGGAATAAAAGCCATAGGTGAAATGATATTGCGATCATCATCGACCATGCGAATCAGTATTTCGACATGTTTTTTTCCTTCCGCTCTAGGACTGATCGGAATAATGCTTTGCCCGTAAAGATAAAAATCATCGTCTTCGATGGCCTTGTTTAAACGTGCAACCCAGTTTTTATCAGCGGTTTGTTTTTGAATGCCGGCATCATCCGAAGACAGTAAATGAATCCGGTTGCGGCCTTCGTTCTTGGCTATGTAGCAAGCTGTATCTGCAGAATGATACAGGTAGTCATAACTTGAAGATTCAGGCAGGGCAATAACCAGTCCAATGCTTGCCCCCAGTGTGAAAGTCTTGTCCTGCCACAGAAACCTGTAACTACTGACGGATTTTAAAATTTCTTCAGACTGGTTCAGCGCATGAGCTTTATCTATATTAGGCAGAAAAATTGCAAATTCATCACCACCCAACCGTGCGATCATATCGCTTTTGCGTATCAAGCTTTTGAGTCTTAAAGCTAATTGTTTTAGAAGTTCATCACCTGCCTGGTGACCGCAGGAATCGTTAACAATTTTAAATCGATCCAGATCAATAATCATAAAAGCATGACTGGTATCTGATTCATAGAGTGATAATGTCTGTTTAACCTTGTGTTCGAACTCTCTACGGTTCAAGAGACCTGTGAGTGCATCTCTGGTTGCCTGGTATTCAATTTTTCTTAGTAGCTCAAAGGATTTTGTGACATCGTAAAACGTGATGACCAAACCCTGAACGATATTGTTTTCGTTGAGAATTGGTGAAAGAGACAAGTTGATTTTGATATTGGTTTTATTTTGTGGTGTTAAGTCAATATTGTTGGAAATCTGCGATTCAAAGTTACCATTAAGATATTCAATGATCAGGTCTGATATTTTGCGGTCGTTCTCAATGTCATGTGCAATAAAAACTTCACTGACATGCTTATTAATAACCTGCTTGGAAGTCATTCCCAACAAGCTCTCAGCTTTATCATTCAGGTATTCAAGCTTACCGGTTGAGTTGGTTGTTAAGACGGCATCACCGATGCTTTTAAAAGTGATTTGTGCTTTTTCTTTTTCTTCCCGTAAATTATTTTCTGCCAGTGTGACTTTTTTGATAAATATACGGGAAATAATGAAACCGATAATAATGGCTAAAACCCCAAGTGCCGTCATTAAAGAAATACTGTTTTTATAGGTTTTATCGGCTATTTCTACCGCTTTTTTTGCATAATCATTTTGTAAGCCAATCAGGTTTCTCAATTCATTTAAAACTTCATCCTGGGCTGGCATGGCTTTTTCCATAAGTGTCTGCCTTGCTGCCTGAAGATCGTCAATGAGTAACTGGTCTATCACTTTTTTTTGGAGAGGGATGGCGTTGCCGGTTAATTTGCCTTGATTGCTGAGAATAAGTTTTTCATTATCGTCAAGGTCGAGTTCGAGTAACTTGATTCTGGATTCAGCAAACAGGGCACCATTTTTATCAACGATCTGTGACAATTCATCCCTTTCGAATGGATCATCCATCATTACCATGCGATGCAAAAGAATGCTGCGTTCCCTGGCGGCATGAAGCATTTCTGAGGTTAATTGCACTTTCCTTAAGCTTTGTTGAGCTATTTTATCGAGATGAATGTTGGTGGATTGCATGCCATAAATACTAATAATGATTAGCAACAGCATGATTATTAGAAGGAAAGAAAAAGCAGCGACCAACAGTGATTTGGTATTTATTGTTTTCAAAAAGAATCTCTCGATAAGTACTTATGTACTATCGCCAGCTTACTGAAGTTCTTTAATCTTTCAGGAATACGATTCTTATTGTGTGAGATGGGAGAGTGGGTTAATTTTCTGTTTCCGGGTCAACAGCATCCTCAACGGCCTTTGCGGTCGCAGTTATCGCGCCACTGGTTAACACTGGAGCCGCATCAATGTTTTCCGCATTCATCATTTCAGCAATACGCTGCAGGGATGATAGCAGTTGGGATTGTTCCCATTCTTTCAGTTCATTAAGCCTTGATTCAAAACTCTCCTGCAGCAATGGAACTGATTTTTTAATAATGGCTTCACCGTCCGGGGTTGCGGTCAGTAAGACTTTTCTCTTGTCATGATCATCACGGATTCTTTTGAGCAGATTGCGGTTTTCCAGTCTTTTTACCACATCGGTTACTGTGGCCTGGCTAAGACTGATCCGCTTGGCTAGTTCACTGCCGGTAATGCTGCCGTTTCGGATAATTTCCTTAAGCATTAATGCCTGTGGCCCGGTGAGTCCATGACTTTGAATCAGGTTTCTTGAATGTTGATCGATTGCTCTGATGACGCGCCGCAGAGCGATTAGGATTTCTTCTGTAATTTGTTTGTTGTTTCGCATTGTTATTTTTTGATTTGAGTGAATTTATTGTTTTTTATCAAAAAAACCAAATTATTACAGT
The DNA here is from genome assembly GCA_937926265.1 of uncultured Gammaproteobacteria bacterium. Lineage (GTDB taxonomy): Bacteria > Pseudomonadota > Gammaproteobacteria > Chromatiales > Chromatiaceae > JABDQZ01. Next base: position 20,939 of record CALAZS010000043.1, on the reverse strand, counting down.
ATTTAGGATGATTTATTCACAGATACTGTTTAGTATACTAAGTAACTACTTAACTAGGTGCTAATGGATCTAAATTACCTGTTTCTCGGTCATATGGATTCTCGATTAAAATTTATATTTTTTCTGTTGCTGTCTTTGTCTTCACTGGCAGTAGCGACTGAGCCATTCAAACTGACAGTCTCTACTTCAGGGAGTACTGACGGCAGCTTCAATATTTCCTGGATTTTGCCTGAAAATAAGCGTATCGAGCTGCAGCAGTCGAAGCAGGAGTCCCCAGGTTTTACAACAATCTATACCGGTAGTGATTCTGCCACAGTTATTACCGGAATGTCGGATGGAAATTACCTTTACCGGGCCCGGCTTCTCAACCCTGATAACCAATCCCCTGATGATAAACAATCTTCTCCATGGACTGATCCATTACCTGTTTCCGTGGCACATCATTCCTTAGACAAAGCTTTCGGTTTTTTTAGTGTCGGTGCTATTGTTTTCATCGGTACGCTGTTGCTTATTGTCTTTGGATACCGAACAAAAAAATCCGGAGTGAATTCTTGAGTGAACCGGATCTACATGTGGATTTTGAAAGGCTCAAGGCCGATATCAAGGCGCTTTCAAAAATTGGTCGATCTGAAGATCTGGGCCTTTATCGAATGGCATTTACAGATGCCGACATGCAGGCCAGGAACTGGCTGAAGTCCCGAATCGAAGATGCCGGCCTGGGTTTCTACCAGGATGGTGCAGCTAATATTCATGGCAGACTCAATTGGGATCAGGGTCTGCCAAGTGTTATGACTGGCTCTCATATAGATACAGTACCTGGTGCCGGACATCTGGACGGTGCACTGGGTGTCTTGTGTGGCCTCGAAGCAGTGCGTGTTTTAAAACAGTATGCATCTGATTTGGCCTACCCTGTTGAAGTGGTTGCCTTCAGTGATGAAGAGGGTGCATTCAATGGCATGTTTGGTTCACAGGCACTCACTGGCGATATCTCTCCTGAATGGATTCACTCAGCAAAAAACCTTGATGGTCTGTCACTGGTCGATGCCATGAAACAGCATGGCCTGGATGCCATGGATGCTCTCTCGGCCAGACGCTCGCCGGACAGTATCAAAGCTTTTGTCGAGTTGCACATAGAACAGGGACCAGTGCTTGATGCCAACCAGGTAGCGATCGGCGTTGTTGAAGGTATTTGTGGTTTGCAGCGCTGGGATATCAGTTTGCTTGGTGTGGCCAACCACGCCGGTACGACCCCGATGGATATGCGACAGGATGCATTCCAGGGTGTTGCTGAGTTTGCTGGTGAAATAGACCGGGTGCTTGAAGAGCATGGAGGCCCTCAAAGTGTTGCCACCATCGGGCGGATCGAGCTTTCACCGGGAGCGGCCAATGTAATCCCGGGCGAGGCACGCTTTTCTCTGGAATTTCGTGACGTTGACGAAAACAGGTTACTAGAAATTGCCGATGCTTTCCGCTTAACGCTCTCCAGTATTGCACGTCGTCGAAAACTGATGTTCGAGTTCAGGGTAATCAGCGAGATTCAACCGGTTGCCTGTAATCAGGATATTCTTAACCTGATTGAGGAATCTGCAAAAACTTTTGATCTGGCCACCAAACAGCTTCCAAGCGGAGCTGCCCATGATACCCAGAAGCTTGCCCACATTACTGATGCAGCGATGATATTTGTTCCAAGCCATGATGGCAGAAGTCATTCTGCAGCGGAGTGGACCAGTTGGGATGATATCGAAGCCGGTGCCAATGTACTTCTAAATACCATGTATAAGCTGGCCAGTACCAAATAACCAGGAAAAACATAACCAGGAAAAACGGATGATCAAAAAGATAGTTAAAAACTTTCTGGACATAGATCCCCTGAAACAGGCATACCGGGACAAAATTGTTGATGCCCCGGGCCAGATTGAGTCGCTCGAAAAACATAATACCGCGTTACTCTGTATTGACATGCAGTACCTGGATGCAGCCCGTGGCTATGGGGTATTTGCTGATGCGGTTTCTTCCGGCTTGCCGCCTGAATCACAGGATTATTATTTTGACCGGCTGGCCAACCTTGTATTTCCAAATGTTAACCAGTTGCAGGAAGCTTTCAGAAGCCATCGTCTTGAGGTTATACACACTCGTATCCAGTCTTTAACCCAGGACGGCCGCGACCGTGGCCCCGGCCATAAACGACTGGGTCTTCATGCTGCACCAGGATCAAAAGAAGCTGAATTTATTCCAGACGTGGCCCCCATGGGTGATGAAATTATTATCAATAAAACCGCCTCGGGTGTTTTTAATTCCACCAATCTTGAATACATACTGCGTAATATGAATATAACGGGTTTGTATATTGTCGGCGTGTATTCAAACGAATGTGTCAGCACGGCAATCCGGGATGCCTGTGATCTGGGTTTCCATGTCACGCTGATTTCAGATGCAGTCGCAACTGTAACGCCTGACCTGGAAAACGCCACGATTACAACCATGAAAGACCGTTATGCCCGTGTCATGTCTACAGACGAGGCTGTTGAAGAAATTGAGAGTATGTTCCTGTGAACAATGATGCCATCCTGCAGGCAAGTACCGGTTGGCTGATTCTCGCAATATTCAGCGTTTTATGGATATTGCTGGGATGGTGGCTGGGAAGACAGGCAAAAGGCCTGGAAGGTTTTATGCTGGCTGGCAGAAAGGTCGGCCTGGCACTGGGTACCGCGACGGCGATGGCAACCTGGGTAACCAGTAATACCACCATGGCTGCGCCACAGTTAGCTTTGCAAATGGGTATCTGGGGCATGGTGGGCTATTCCCTCGGGTCAATCGGCCTGATTTTATTTGCGCCACTGGCAAAAAGAATCAGGGAACTCATGCCACATGGTTTTACCAGCGGTGACTTTGTTCGACTGCGCTATGGAAAATTAGCCTGGCGGGTTTTTCTGGGCATATCCCTTTTCTATGCCTTTGGCTGGCTGGTCAGCCTTGGTATGGCTGGCGGTGTATTGATCAATGCGCTTACCGGTATTGATTATCATCTTGGCATGACTGTAATCCTTGCTGTTTGTGTCAGTTATACCTTGCTGGGAGGACTGCGGGCAGTTATCGGAACCGACTTTGTTCAAACCATTTTGATTTTGACCGGCCTGGTGATTTTGGCGGTGTTGGCTATCACACAGGTTGGTGTGGATACCATGCATGCAGCAGTCATTGAAGAGCGGCCTGAATTGCTTAACCTGCTGTTTCCAGCTGCCATAATGTTTTTGTTTAATAACCTGCTGTTTGGCATCGGTGAAATATTTCATTCCAATGTGTGGTGGAGCAGGGCTTTTGCTTTTCGGGAGGGAGTTGGTTTTAAGGCATACCTGATAGCAGGTTTGTTCTGGACCCCGGTTCCGATTGTTGCCGGTTTCCTGGCCTTGGCAGTGCCCGCGCTGAATATCAATGTACCTGCTGCTGATATGGTAGGTCCACTTGTAGCCGCTGAGCTTCTCGGGGTTGGAGGTGCAGTGCTGGTTTTTATCATCGTGTTTTCGGCATTGGCATCAAGTCTTGATTCATTACTGGCGGCCACCTCGGATCTTGTATTGACTGACATATACAAGGGACACCTTTTTCCAAGGGCAACAGAAGATCAGCTGGCCAAGGCTGCCCGATGGGTTATTTTAGCTATCGGTTTGCTCACCTGGTTACTTTGCTGGCCACGTCTGACAACCTTAGCTGAACTGCTGTATCTTACCGGGGCATTCGTTGCCAGTACCATATGGCCTATTGCTGCAGGTCTTTTCTGGAAAAAAACCAACCCTACTGGCGCTATGCTGGCGATGTTGCTGGGCACCATGGTTGGTCTTTCGAGTTATTTTCTTATTGGCTTTTATGTAGCGGCTCTTATTTCTGCGGCAGTTTCAATGTCACTGGTACTGTTGACTACCTGGTTTATGCCTCGTCCCTATGACTGGACACTTCTCAATACACAGCAAGTTGCTTTAGGAGGCGAACGGTCATGATAGTTTCGGCAAATATACTTGAATTATTAATCATGATCAGTACAGCGCTGGTCGCAATTGCGCCTGTGATTCTTATCTTTCTCTGGCTGAAGGATAAAAAAGGAGGAAAGCTTTGGTAACAGATAAAAATTTAGAGCAACTGGAACAGCCTCTGAAAGAACAGGAACTTGATACGCAGGGATTTGAAAGTCCGCGCCTGTTAATGGATTCTGTTGAGGAAGATCTTGTACCGTTGCTGGACCTTGCTCACCGGCCGGTTATTTCTGCACGCCAGTTTAGCCGGGATCAGCTTATTCAAATCAGTCGCCTGGCAGCACGTTATGAAACTGAGCCACAACGAATAACAAGACCATTAACGGGTAAAATTTTGATTTCTGCTTTTTATGAGCCAAGCACCCGAACAAGACTTTCATTTGAAAGTGCCTGGCACCGTCTCGGTGGCGACATCATGTCTATAACCGACCCGGCAACTACCGGAATTGCCAAGGGTGAATCATTGTTTGATGTTGGTGAAATGCTGAATCATTACGGTGACATGGTGGTCTTGCGTGACAGCGATGAGAAAGCTGTTTATCAAATGCTGGAAGCGCTTCGTATACCTATCGTCAACGGTGGCAATGGCATTGATGAACATCCTACCCAGGCAATGGCAGATATATATGCCATTTTAAAAGCACATCCTGGTTTAACTGACCCTGAAAACATGCCTGATGAAAAGAAAATACGAATTGGCATTATCGGTGTTCCAGGACGCATGCGCACCATTCGCAGCCTGTTATTGTTTTTAAGTCTTTTTTCACCCGGCATTAAAGAGATCGTTATTATTAGTGACGATCACGATGTTTTCAGTGAAGGACAGCAGGAAGAACTTGAAAAGGCCGGGTTGCGGCTTCGAGTTGCTGACAATCTTGAAAAAGAATTACCCGGTCTGGATATTGTTTACATAAACACAATCGCCTGGGTGTCTGACAGCTATGAGGAACTTGGCAAGCAGTATCGACTGGACAGTCAGTCGCCGCTGAAGAAAGGTGCCATTATTCTGCATCCCTTGGCGCGAGGTGATGAACTTGATCGCAGTCTCGATAAAACGCCTTATAACTGGTATTTCGCCCAGGCACGTGGTGCTGTTTTTATTCGTATGGCGCTGCTGTCATCAATACTTAAATCTTTCAGCTAATAGGACAAAGAAGTATGTGTGGAATTGCGGGATTTATTTATGCAGACCCTAATCACCCGGTAGACCCTGAAACGTTGGTAGCCATGGCTGCCATACAGTATCACCGCGGCCCTGATGGCTTTGGTTACCGGCGAATGCCTGGTGTTGGCTTCAGTCACGCGAGGCTGTCGATAGTTGATCTGCATGAGAGCAGGGGACGCCAGCCTTTTGAAAGCGCAGATGGCAGACTGATGCTGACTCAAAACGGTGAACTCTATGATTACCAGCGTATCCGGGCTGACCTGACTTCACGTGGAGCACGTTTTCAAACCAAAAGTGATTCGGAAATGGTTCTGCATCTCTATCCCCGTCTTGGTCTGGAGGCAATGCTGCCGCATTTGCGCGGTGAATTTGCTTTTGCGCTTTATGACAAGCAAGAAGACAGGCTGATGCTGGTACGTGACCGTTTTGGCATCAAGCCACTTTACTGGACAGAAATCAATGGTGGTGTTGTATTCGGTTCAGAACTCAAAGTCCTGTTTGCTCACCCTGAAGTATCACGCCAGTTTGACGGCCAGGGTGCTTTCCACCAGTTGATGCAGACTATCGTTCCAGGAACGACTGCATTTAAAGGCATACACCAGATACAACCCGGCCATGCGCTTGATATTCGCCGTGAAAAGGGCAAGTTAAAAATCAGGGAAATGAAATACTGGGATATGCCGTTTCCTGAAGAATCATCACGAAGTGAAAACTATGATGAAAATGAATGGATAGAAGCGGTCAGAGAAAAACTGCTTGAGGCAGTACAATTGCGCCTCGAGGCCGATGTGCCGGTCGGCTGTTATCTGTCAGGCGGAATTGATTCCTGTTCCATTCTGGGCCTGGCTGCGGCGGCCAGGCAAAATCCGGTAAAGGCTTTTACGATTGGTTTTGATAACAAAGATTATGATGAGTCGCCGATAGCGACTGAAATGGCTCAGAGTGCTGGTGCAGACCAGGATATTATGATGCTTGATGCCAGCCATCTCTACGATAATTTTGTGGAAACGCTCTGGCATACCGAACGTACAATTTATAACACACTGGGCGTGGCTAAACTTTTAATGAGTCGTCATGTGCGTGATGTCAATTACAAGGTTGTGCTTACTGGCGAAGGTTCGGACGAATTGTTTGGAGGATATCCAGCTTTTCGCCGTGATATGTTTTTGCATGGTCTTGATCATTTATCACAGGGTGAAAGGGCTGAATGGGAAAAGCTTCTTGCTGAACAAAACAAGTTGTTCAAGGGAGCCATGCTGGCCGAGGATGAAATTCATAATGCGGCCCTTCAGGCAAAAATTGGTTTTACGCCCAGTTGTCTACAGCCCTGGCTGGCATCTGCAACAAGGGTGCCCGGCATATTGAATGCAGATTTACAACAACAGTTAAAAGATTATGACCCGGGCGCTGCGATTGCCGCACAACTTGATGACAGTTATTTAAAGCAACGCCATCCATTGGACAAGGCTCAGTATGTCTGGATTAAAACCATGCTTGAAGGTCAGATTTTGACCTGGGGTGGAGACAGGGTGGACATGGCAAACTCAATGGAGGCCCGTCCTGCATTTCTTGATCATCATCTCGCAGAACTTGCAGCACAATTACCACCATCACTTCGGATCAAGGGTAAAACTGAAAAATATGTATTGCGTGAGGCAATGAAAGGCTTATTGCCTGAAGTGCTTTACAAGCGTGAAAAATTCGCATTCATGGCACCACCGGCACATACCGATACTCATAAATGGAACGCCATGCAGCAGTTGGCTGATGAGTATTTGAATGAAAGTGCGATTAACGATGCAGGCCTGCTTTCTCCAGGTGGTGTTAAAGCCCTGTTTGAGCTTCATGATGACCCGGCCATAACCGCTGCAACGCAAAACAAGCTGGATGCGGTAATAAACCATATGCTGGGTGTTCAAATTCTGCACAAACACTTTGTGGCACAGGATATACCGACATTAGCACGCAAGCGTGCCAATGAACTTAACTGGAAAGTGGATGGCATGCACTGATTTAAGCAATGCTTACCAAGGGCTTTTACTTATACAAATTCTCTTATATCAAACTTCGATAATACTTGTTGTAAAATCTTTTACTTCCTAGTAATCAGGCTTACGATGATGTAGTTCCCACTATCTTGGCAATGATCTACCTCATCGTTTTCTTGATGTTCGTAAAAAAGGCCTGTTGGTAAGGTCGTTTGGGGGACAAAGATGAGGTTGCTGGATTACTTTCGTTACATCCGAAATTCAACAACCAATTCAACAGCCGGTATTGCCAAGGAAAGGTTGCAGGTTTTGGTTGTGGATGAGGGATCTGAGCGTAATGCGTCTTCATACTTGCCCCAGTTGCAGAACGAGATATTAGCGGTGATCAAGAAGTATGTTTCAGTTTCTGATGACGCGGTACAAATTCAGTTGGATCATGATGATCATCAGGATATCCTGGAGTTAAATATCACGTTACCAGAGCATTAAGCATACTTTCTGCACTCTGGATTCACTTCGGGTAGACAGAGTCCTTTATTTTCTCTTCTTCCATTTCCTGCACCGAGGATAGTTGGACAACCAGCTGCTGTGCCTGTTTAGTCATGGTGTCAAATTGACCAGCTACTTCCTTATTGAAGCTGGCATGCTTGTCAATTTCAATTTTAACCAGTGTTAATTGATTAAGCAGGTTGTTCAAAATATGCTGAGCCCCATAAACAGTGGCATGATAAATATTCTCTTTTTCCTTTTCTTTTAATGCCTCAATTTTTTTTAATGCATCCTTAAGCTCCATGGTGCGTTTTTCTACCAATGAATTAAGACTTTGATTTAACTCTTCGAGTGCATGCCTTTGTTGCTCAAGTTCATTTTCAAGTTTGATTTTTTCAGTCACATCTTTGTCAGTACCGCGGTAACCGATTAGTTCGCCCTTGGGATCAAAGATTGGCACACCGCTGGATAAAATTGTCAAATGTGTACCATCTTTATGTAAGTTGATATTCAGCATGTCTTTAAAAGCACGCTTTTCTGAAATGATTTGGGCATAGACTTTATTTACTCTGGGCACTTCCTCTTCAGGCATGAGATCAAAGGCGTTCATATTTAATATTTCTTCCTGGGTATAACCCAGAACAGCTTCTACGCTGATACTGGCGAAAGAGAAGTTTCCATCCACATCTATTTCCCAAACCCAGTCAGTTAGATTTTCGAGGATGTCTCTAAAACGTTTTTCGCTGTTTTTCAGAGCCGAAACAAGCATGGTTCGTTCAGTGATGTCCTGAACCGTGCCGGACAAAAACACCATCTCGCCTTGCTCATCATAAGAAGGCACGGCTTCTTCATGTACCCACCTGATCTCACCATCAGGTAAAATAATCCGGTGATCTATTGAGTGAGGAAGATGCTGGGAAAAAGCAATTTCTTCAGATTTTTTTATCGCTTCCACATCGTCAGGATGAACAGTTTCAAAAAAACGTTCATAACTGGGTTCAAACTCTCCAGGGGAGCGTCCGAATATCCGGTAAATTTCATCAGACCAGTGTAATTTACCGGTTGCAAAGTTAAGCCACCAGTTGCCTATATGCGCGATATTTTGTGCTGACTGAAGTTGTTTTTCGCTATCGCGTAATTTCTTTTCAATGAGCTTGAGATCCGAAATATCGACAGCAATACCCATGTATCCAATAATGTCATTCGAGTTCTTTCCCTTCAGTGCTGTCACTGAAAGCATGACAGGAAAAAGGGTTCCGTCTTTTTTTACATACGTCCATTCATGTTTATTGGGCAATCCCAAGCGTGCCTTGGCAATAAATACATCAAAACCTATTTCAACGCGGGTATTTAATGTGTGGCTGAATTCCTTAGCACGTTGCTCAATTTCTTCCTGCAAATGAAAGATGGCCGGCGTCTGATTGCCGACGACTTCTTCTGCAGAATAACCGAGTAATTCTTCAGCAGCTTTGTTGAAAGAAGTAATGATTCCTTCAGTTGTGCCGGTAATGATGGCATAGCCTGAATTTTCCACGATTGCATTGTAGAAAGACTCAAGGTCGGAAATGTCCAATTGCTATCCTTTCTTTATGACAGGTTTTGAAAATGGCTATTTATAAGTTTAGGGTAATTTTAATCTTTGGAATACGTTTTTGAGCTAACTATTGGCAGAACTGGTATCAGTTATCAGCCATTTGATTGCTTCATTCCGGTCTTTTATCACTTTCACCTTCCAGCCACGGTTTATGCAGACAGTTTCATAAAACGACACCAGTTTTCTGGTTGTTTCCGAGGCCGGCTCAAGCACAACCAGGCGTCCGTTTCTATCAGCGCCTTCTTCGACATACTGGCCATTTACCAAGGTGTGTAAATCGCTAAAGTTAATATCCAGGTAAGCATTGGTTAAGTCAACAAGGAACCTGTTGCTACCGGGATGCGCGTTTTCAATCTGGATCGAATCAGATGTACATTCAATGATGTCGTTGATTTTTACATGACCTGAATAGGTTTGTTCCAGAATGCCTGATTCCGGGTTATATTCAGTCTTCCAGGGCATTTTTATTCCTGTCTTTGGCAATTAAAATGTAAAGAGAAGGGACAATAAACAGCGTAAAAAGTGTACCGATGGCCATGCCGCCGACAAGTACCAGGCCAATGGAATTTCTTGCTGCAGCGCCGGCACCACTGACCATAACAAGTGGAAAGTGTCCGGCAATGGTCGCAACACTTGTCATTAATACCGGGCGCAGCCTGATCATTGACGCCTCTTTGATCGCTTCCATTTTCTGTACACCTTCAAGTTGCAGCTTGTTGGCGAACTCAACAATCAGGATGCCATTTTTGGCAATCAGGCCCACCAGTGTTACCAGGCCGACCTGGGCGTAAATGTTCATTGTCGTTGTCCAGCCGCTAGTCCAGTAGGGCATGTTCGGGTCTGGGATTTTCAACAGGGTGAATACCATGGCGCCAAACATGGCAAGCGGCACAGACCCGGCCAGGATTACAAAGGGATCCCGGAATGCGTTGAACTGAACGGCAAGTACCAGGAAGATCATGAGAATCGCCAGTGAAAAGGCAGGCAGAAACTTGTTGCCTTCGGTTCTTAGTTGACGTGATTCACCCGTGTAATCATAGCCGTAACCCGGTGGCAGTAATTCATCGGCTGTCGTTTCCAGAAAGGTGAGTGCTTCATCCAGTGTGCGGGTTGTCACGCCGGATAGTTTAACCGAGTTAAGCTGCTGAAAACGGTTAAGTGAACGGGCAACAACAGAGTCTTCAATTTTTGCAATTGAGCTGAGCGGAACCATCTGCTCATCCGGTCCTGCAATATAAATGTTCATCAGTTGTTCAGTGTTAAGCCTGTCTTCGCGCTGAATAATAGGGATAACCTTGTAGCTTCTGCCATCCATGTTAAAGCGGTTAACGAAGTTTCCACTGGTTGCCGTAGCCAGGTCAGACCCTACCTGGGAGAGATTTAATCCAAGATCTGCAAGACGGTCACGGTCGAAAATAATGGTTGCCTGAGGTTGGTCAATTTTCAGATCAATGTCTGGAGGAAAGGCAAACAGTCCACTTTCAATGGCCTTTTGCTGTATGGACTGGGCAAATTGAAGCAGTTCATCTGCTTCGGCAGTAGAGGTGATGACAAACTCAATCGGGAAATTGCTACCACCGGGTAGTGCCGGTGGGGTGGTGATAAATACCTGGATACCTGGGATTTGAGATACCCTGGCCTGCACTTCAGGCACCATCTGCGTGACGGTTCTGTCACGTTCCGCCCAGGGCTTTACCACAACACCGCTGAAACCATCGGCACCAACGGTTGCACCTATTGAAGGTGGGAAAAGTAGTTGGAAAGTCAAGGCCGCTTCAGGCAGTTCCAGCATGACTTTTTCTGCCGCTTCTGCATAAATGGCGTTTTGATCGACCGTTGCATTGGCGGCAGTATTAATAATGCCAAACAGAACGCTTTGGTCTTCGGTTGGTGCCAGTTCTTTGGGTGAGAACATGTACATTGGAATGGTGGCAACACTTAAGGCTATCCAGATTAAATAGATTGCCGGACGGGCATTCAGGGTTTTACCAAGGGCTTTGCCGTATATCTGTTGCAGCCTGTCGAAACGGTGGTTTAGCCAGCCGGTCAAACCCTTTTCTTCATCTTCCGCGCTTTTTAACAGTTTTGCAGACATGGTAGGTGACAAGGTCAGGGCGACCAGCCCGGATATAGCCACAGCGCCTGCGAGTGAAAATGCAAATTCCCGAAACAGGGCACCGGTCAGGCCGCCCTGCAAACCAATGGGGACATAAACAGCAACAAGCGTAAGCGTCATCGCTATAATCGGTGTAACAAGCTCTCGCGCACCAAGCATGGCTGCTTCACGGGGTGTGCGTCCTTCCCGTAAATGACGTTCGACGTTTTCGACGACCACGATCGCGTCATCCACGACCAGGCCAACTGAAAGGACAATGGCTAACAGCGTTAAAAGGTTTAAGGTGAAACCAAAGGTCTGCATTAAAAAGATGCCGCCAATCAACGACACGGGAATCGCCATAACCGGCACCAGTACTGAACGCACAGAACCTAAAAACAAAAAGACGACGATGGTAGCGGTTAACAGTGTTTCAACCAGGGTACCGGTAACTTCATATATGGCATCACTAACGTATTGCGATGCATCGTAACCAATGCTGGCATCAAGGCCGGTTGGCATCTCCTTTTTCAGTTTATCCAGTTCAACACGAACCTGTTCAATGACTTCAATAATATTGGCATTAGGCTGTGGGAAAATACCGGCAAACACGGCAGTGTCACCGGAGTAGCGCACCAGTGTGTCATAGTCTTCAGCACCGAGTTCCACATCCGCTATATCTTCAAGTCTGACAATAGTGCCTTCTTTCTGGTAGATGACCAGGCGACGAAAATCATCGGGGTTATGCAGGTCCGTATTGGCAGCAAGTTAGGTTTGCACCAATGCTCCCTTGGTATTGCCAATTGCCGCGAGGTAGTTGTTGGCAGCTAAGGCATCTCTTACCTGGGCCGGTGTGACATGTAGCGCAGCCATTCGATCAGGTTTTAACCAGATCCGCATCGCGAAAATTCTGGCGCCAAAGATTTCAATGCGCTGAACACCGTTAACCGCTGACAATCTTGGCTGGACGATACGCGTCAGGTAGTCGGTGATTTGTTCCGGTGAAAGTATATCTGACCAGAAACTCAGGTAAGCAGCGGCGACTTCCGAATCTGCAGACTGCACACTGATAGTGGGTAACTGGGCTTCTGTTGGTAGCTCATTGCGAACCTGGTCTACCTTGGATGAAATATCAGCGAGGGCCTTGGTTGAGTCGTAATTTAATTTCAGACGGGCATTGATTATCGATATGCCCTGCAGGCTTTTGGACTCAACATAGTCAATACCTTCAGCAGCGGCAATCGCTCGTTCAAGCGGTGTCGTAATAAAACCCCTGACCAGTTCAGCACTGGCACCCACGTATACGGTGGTGATTTGTACTGTGGCGTTTTCACTGAGAGGATACTGGCGAACGCTTAACGAATTCCAGGCATTCAAACCGGCAATAATAATCAGCAGGTTGATAACAAGTGCAAGTACAGGCCTTTGTATAAACAGGTCTGTAAAACTTGTTTTGTTTGATGTCATCGGATCTGATGGCATCAGGAATCCCTGGGGTTGGGATTGATGCTGAATTCAGGAGAAAGGCTGTTATCAATAATAACCGGAGTACCACTACGCAATTTAAAGACGCCTGTAGTGACAATCTTTTCACCTGGTTTCAGGCCTTTGATAATTTCAACAAAATCTCCCCTGGACTCTCCAAGTACTACAAACTGTTGGCGAAGTATGTATTCTGGTTCAGTTGAACCGGAATTGTCAGTCTCGGTATTATCCTGTTCATCAATAATAAAAACTGAGTTGCCGAATGTTGCATAATGAATCGCAGTAGAAGGTACGGCGAGTACTTTGCGTTTTTCAGGCAATAGAACTTCGGTATTAACAAACATACCAACCCTGAGTTGTTCATCAGGGTTGTCCACCTGGGCACGCACCAGGATGTTTCGGGTTTTGGAATCTATTGCCAGGTTGATCGCGGAAATTTTTCCTGTGAAAACTTTACCGGGAAAAGCATCTGAATTGATGTGAACCAGCATGTTTTCTTCTAACTGCGAGAGCTTTTGTTGAGGAATGGTGAAGTCAACGTAAATTGGATTGAGCATCTGCAGTTCAACAATCGGGTCGCCGACAGAAAGAATCTGTCCCAGGTTTACCTGGCGAATACCGAGGCGACCTGTAAAAGGTGCCTTGACTGTTTTCTTTTCAATAAGTGCCTGGATAACCCCAACCTGGGCAGTGGTATCTTTAACTTCAGATTCAGCGCGGTCGAGTGAATCATCGGAAGCCAGGTTCTTTTTGATTAACTTGCGTAACCTTGCAAGGTCTGATTTTGCCAGCGACGCGGCTGCCCTGGCTGAAGCCAGTTGGGAATCCTCACTGGCGGTATCCATTTTGATAAGAGTCTGGCCTTCTGTAACAGAGTCAGCAGATTTAAAGGCTATCTGCGTGATTCTTCCGCCAACCTCGGCGCTGACGGTGACACCCTGGACAGCAGAAACAGAACCGTTGGCTGAAATTACCTGTTCCCATTCTGAGCTTTGTACTTCGATTGATGAAACCGTCTGGGGAGGAGGGACCATTTCGGCAGCGGCTTCTCCCATAACCGTGAACTGGTTAAGCTTTATGAAAACAAGCACGCCAATCAGAACGGATGTAGCCAGTAATGCCAGGAAAATTTTCTTAAACATCAAGTTTTCTCGACGAACTCAAAATGATAAAAATGGTATTAATAATCTAAAGATAGTCTAACAGAATTGCCCAGCGACGAAGCTTTTCTTTTCTGCTGATTGATGCATTGGCTGGGCTGGTGGAAGGCATTGGCAGATAATCTAAATTGAGATTTAACTCCAGAGTGTTTTTCACCTGTCGGTTAAAGATTTCTTCAGATTTCCTGCCATTAAAGACAATTGCCCTTAGACCTGTGTGTTCCTTAAAAAATGCCTGGAAATCATTTGGCACCATGGAGTCGGTTTTGATATCGCTATCCAGGCTGCTTTGACGATGACAGTTTTGCAAAACGTCCCAAAGCGCTATGCGATGTTCTAAAAGTTTTTGGGTGCGTTGCCCGTAATGCAGGTCATTTGCAAATTCGAGCAGTTCTGACATGAATGGCCAGAACAGGTTTCGGGGATGACCGTAATACTGCTGGAGTTCCAGAGAACGTTTTCCCGGCATCGAACCGAGAATCAGCACTCTGGCATTTGATTTGGATATTGCAGGAAAGCCGGTTAATTGCTCAGGCATTATTAGATTATTTGAAACCCCACTTGCGCGGGGTAGACTTGGGGATACAAGTTGAAAGCTTAGTGTGTAACGGCTTAATTCAAAGGAATCAATTCGGTAACCGGAGTATCGTTTTTTGCATCGACTTTTGAATAGAGGTCATATAATGCTGCCTGTAATGCTTCTTCGATAACAGGATGATAAAACGGTAATTGCAGTAACTGTCCAACTGTCATGTCCTGTTGAATACACCAGGCCAGTAAATGCCCGAGGTTTTCACCTTTGGTGGCTATCATTTCAGCACCCAGAAGCTTGCCGCTGGCTTTGTCGGCGTAGACACGAATGATGCCCTTGTTTTTTGACATGATCAGTGCGCGTCCAACCGGGGCCATTTTTATTTGACCCACTGCCGTGGTTTCCATGTCGAGTTCACTGTAACGTGCACCGACACTGACAATATTCGGATCACAGAAAGTGATATAGATAGGCGTTTTGCGTTTGAATGCCTGAATGGTATCGGCAGTGGCATTGAAACCGGCCATTCGACCTTCATCACCCGCTTCATGCAGCAGTTGTCTGTCACCATTGACATCACCTGCGATGAATAAATGGCTGTCTTCTATCTGCATGGTGTTACGGTTGTATTTCGGGATGCCGTTTTCATTCAGTGTAATATCGGCTTTCTCAATATCGAGCTTGTCCATGTTGGGTCGGCGTCCAATGGCAACCAGGATTTTTTCAACTGTTACTGTATTTTCTCCAGCCTGAATCTTTAATTTACCATCATCGGTTTCAGTGATTTCTGCAGCGTGTCCAAGCCACAGCGGGAATTCTGATCCAATAACATCGATTGCAGTACTGGAGACGTCAGGGTCAGTTATGCCGCCAATGGTATCCATCTGATCAATACCAACAACGTTAACGCCGAGACGATGCAACGACTGGCCAATTTCAAGGCCAATCACACCAAGACCAATAACCGCCATGGAAGAGGGCAGGCTTTCCTGTTCAAAGAACTCGTCGGTTGTTAAAACCTTGTCACCAAACTCCTGCCATGCTGCCGGTACAATGGGTCTTGATCCTGTGGCAATAATGATTTTGTCAGCACGTATACGCTGGCCGTTATCAATTTCAAGTAAGTTTGGTTCCAGAAAGTGTGCGTAGCCTTCGATGAATTGTTCTTCGTTCATGTTATCGGTGGAATTGGAAAGTACCCGGTCAACAAATGTGTCACGCAGATCCTGAACAAATTCCATTGCTTCAGCCTGGTCAATACGCAGGTCATCATGGCCTTCAACACCATACCTGTTGAAGACTTTGCGGCGGTAAAAATCTTCTGCAACCTGGATAACGGCTTTTGAAGGCATACAGCCGACCCGTGCACAGGTGGTACCGGTATGACCACCATTGATCAGTACCCAGCTTTTGCCTGAAGGTTTGACTTTGCTTAATGTATACAGGCCGGCGCTGCCGGAACCGATGATGGCGACATCAACTTTACGTTCTTCCACCTTTGAATCCTCGTTATTATTTATTTGATGAGCCAATTTTAAAGAATTCAGCAAAGAATCCTAGGTCAGAGATCAAATTAATTGTTGAAACAGAATATTAGATAATTATAATGTAGTTTCCTGCCAGGAAGGCAGGTTTATTTTATTTAGTTTATTTAATAAATGACAAGGAGATGTCACATGAAGAAAATCTTATCTTCACTTGCAATTTTTTCACTTTTCACTTCACTTGCATTTGCCGCACCGGTAAATATCAACCAGGCCGATGCCCAGCTGATTTCTGATTCTTTAAAAGGGATTGGCGCTAAAAAAGCCCAGGCTATTGTCGATTACCGTGAGAAAAACGGTGAATTTACCAATGTTGATGACCTGACCAACGTCAAAGGTATAGGCGATAAATTGCTATCTAAAGTACGAGATGATGTTTTGCTGACCAGCGAATAATCAATCATCTAGCAGCCGGATTCCGGGCATGGCCCGGAATTCCGGTATTGGAATTCCGGTATTGCTAATCTCGGCATTGGTATTTTTCTTAATGACTGTATGGTTATCGGTAATGGCTGGGCATTAAGTTTTCTGTCTATACTTTTAAAGATAATTCAATAATAAAAAGGTATCCCGATATGGGTAGATTACTTGGCTCTATACTGATTGCTTTCTTGATGCCTCTTCAATTGATAGCGGCTGAAAAGCCTGGCCAACCTGAGCAATTGGAAGCAGGAATGGTCAACCCTGGTTATCATGAGAAACCAGACTGGTTTAAATTATCCTTTCTTGATATCCGTGATGACATAGACGAAGCTGCTGATTCAGGTAAAAGAGTTCTCCTGTATTTTTACCAGGATGGCTGTCCTTATTGTGAAAAATTATTACAGGACAATTTTTCAGACCGTGAAATTGCGGCTTACAGCCAGGAAAAGTTCGATGTAATTGCCATCAACATGTGGGGTGATAGAGAGGTAGCGAATCTTGACGGCGATACGGTGCCTGAAAAAGTCTTTTCCAAAAGCCTCAAGGTTCAGTTTACACCAACGCTGATTTTTCTTGATGAAACAGGCAAGGTATTAATGCGTATTAATGGATATTTTGAACCTTACAAATTCCTCACTGCGCTCAAATACGTTGGCGAGAAAAAAGAAGATCAGTTAACCATTCGTGAATATTACAAACAGCTGAAACCTGAAAAAGCCAGTGGCAAACTTCACGCATCATCAACAACGCTTCAAAACCCGAAAGATTTAAGCGCTGCTTCTGAAAAGCCATTGGTTGTAATGTTCGAACAGAGAGTCTGTAAGGACTGCGATGAACTGCATCTGGATATTTTACAGCGCAGTGATGTTAAGGAAAAACTGGCATCATTGGATGTTGTCGTACTGGATATGTGGTCAAACGATGAAATTGTCACACCTGATGGGCAGTCAAAAAAGATCTCGAAATGGGCAAACGAGCTGGGTATTCAATACAGTCCGAGCATGGTGTTTTATAAATCCGGTAAGGAAATATTCAGAACCGAATCATATTTGAAAAGCTTCCACACCAAGGCGGCTTTTGACTATGTCTCCACGGCTGCTTACAAAGAATATCCTGAATTCCAGCGCTATGTTCAGAAGATCGCTGATGACCTGCATGCGCAGGGAATCGAATATGATTTAATGGATTAAAGTGTCTTCCTGGTAGTCGATGGCCTGGCCATTGGTTCCTTTACTGTCATCGCCCATCAGCCAGAGATAAACAGATGCAAGTTTTTCAACTGGCTTGACTGTCATTTTATCTTCACCAGGGTAGGCCAGGTGTCTGAAATTGGTGCGGGTTGGTCCCGGGTCGATACTGTTGACCCGAATTGCTGAGTTTTCCAGTTCCAGCGCCAGTATTTGCATCAAACCTTCTATTCCAAACTTGGATACCCCGTAAGCTCCCCAGTAGGCCTTGGATTTTCGCCCAACACAGTCTGAAGTGAAAATGATGGATGCCGAGCTGGATTTGCGTAAAAGTGGCAGGCAGTGCTGGGTGATAATAAAGGGTGCATTGAGATTGATCTGCATCACCTGGAACCAGGTTTCAATATCATAGTCATCAATGCGACTGAGTAATTTAAACTGAGCCGCATTGTGCAAAATGCCATCCAGGTGCCCGAATTCCTTTTCAATCACATCATGCAAGGCCTGGTATTCATCCGGGTTGGCTGTTTGTAAATCCATTGGAATGATAGCCGCTTGAGGGTAGCCTGCTTCTTCAATTTCGTCGTATACCTTTTCAATTTTAGGTAGTGTTTTATCCAGCAAAATCACTGTAGCTCCATGTTTTGCATATTCAATGGCTGTCATCTTTCCAATGCCGTCTCCGGCACCGGTGACCAGGATAATTTTGTCTTTGAGTAGATCTTTGGCTGGCTGGTAATTCTGCATATTATTCTCTTTAAGGCATTGTTTGATGAATCTGGACTTGGCTCGCAACCTGTTTCAGAAGACGCCGTAAATATATCCGTATAGGCTTGGCTTCGGCATCCCTGCCTCAGACACTTCTGAAACAGGCTTTCGAACCAAGTCATGATCAAGCTCGGTAATTATTGATCGAGTATGGAAATGGTTAATTTCAGGGTTTCCAAAACATGGATGTTTTGGTAAAGCGTACAAGGATGTATTCACAGCGTCCCTGAAATTAATCTTTTCATACGCGCTTAAATTTGAATTCTATCAATCAACTAAAGAGCCAACCACAATTTCCTGATCGGCGTAAGGCTGATGCGCTGATTAATGACAGCCATGTCTTCCTGCTCAATCAAATCCATAAGTTTGCTACGCAATTTGGTTAATTTGCCAAGACAGTTTTTTTTCGATATTGCATCACTGAAACTCTGATCTAAACCTTCCTTAATCGAATTATGCAAAGTTTTCAGAACATCAGCAGTTTTATCACTGCCGAGTAACTGGTCATTTGAAAGTCCAGAAGATTTCAATACATCGATAGGTATTAAGTGAATGTTTTCACGAAGGAGTTTGCCAAACAGTTGCATGTTCTCAACATGCTCAATCCAGGTACCAGCTAATTTTGATTGATCATTTGCCGGTTGATCTGAGACCACCTGAATTAAATCTGCAAAGCTACCGCCGAGATCGGAACAAAGCTTCTGATATTCATTGATCGTATTCAGTGGCTGCCGGTGTAAAACCTGGTCAGTCTTTATATTTATAAGATCGAATGCCTGATGGGCCGACTCGGAATTTTTATAAATATCGGCTAACTGACGACCTAAAGGGTGCTCAGAGCATCCTTTTTTTTCGTTTATCTGTTCATGCCACCATTGCAGTTTTATCCTGGCCACGCCAGGGTCGGTCAGACTGTAAAGGCCTCGTAAGGTTTGTTTGTATAAAAAGATACTGGCCAGTTGATCGCGATATTTTTTTGGACTGAAACGAATGCAGTAATAAATTGAAGAACCGGCGGGTGTGGCCTGATTTGGAAATTCATACTCCCGCATATTTAAGCCGGCAAAGCAGGTGTGAATGACTTTAATAAATCAATAATTTCCAGTGGATGATTCACAGAATGATCTGCTGGCCATTGTTCAGGAATATCATGTTCCTGAATATAACCAAACAGTGCAGATACCGTGATACACCCTGCGGCATTACCGGCCTCTATGTCTCTTAGGGCATCACCAATATAGAATGTTTTTTCAGGACTGACCTGTGCCTGAGAGCATGCAAACAGTATTGGTTCAGGATGAGGTTTATTGTGAGTGCAGGTATCGCCGCTGACAATGCTGGCAGCTCTTTTATCCAGACCCATCTGGTTCATTAACGGGTCAGTCAGCCATGAAGGTTTGTTGGTGACAATGCCCCAGGTCATGTCATTGTTTTCGAGATAACCAAGCAAAGTATCCATGCCTTCAAACAAGACAGATTCCCGGCAGATATTATCCTGGTAGATCTTGAGTAAATGCTGACGGTATTTTTCAAAATCAGGATGCTCTGGCTCTAAATCAAAACCAAGCCTGATCAAAGCAGTACCACCATGCGAGACTACGGGGCGAATTTTTTCAAAAGGCAGTTGGTTTTGCCCGAAGTCTTCCAGGGTTTGATTTAATGCATAAGCGAGGTCTTGTGCGGTATCGACCAGTGTGCCATCCAGGTCGAACATAACAGCATATTGCCCAGAATATTGATCAGTGTTTTCGGTCAAACCTGTGTACCTTACTCAGCTGGCTTAAAAGTATGGACGATGTAATTGACATCGACATCAGAACTGTCAAGTTTATAAGCTTTAGTGAAAGGGTTATAAACCAGGCCGGTCATGTGCTGGGTGGTTAAACCGGCTTTTCTTAACCATCCATCCAGTTCTGAAGGCTTGATGAATTTTTCAAAATCGTGTGTGCCTTTTGGCAGCATGCGCAGAACATATTCAGCACCGATTATGGCGAACAGGTAAGATTTAGGGTTTCTGTTTAATGTTGACAGGAAAACATGTCCACCGGGTTTGGTCAGCCTGGCGCAAGCAGAAATAATGGATGATGGGTCTGGAACATGTTCAAGCATTTCCATGCAGGTAACGACATCAAATGACCCGGGTTCCTGGTCGGCTAGTTCTTCAACAGTGATATGACGATAATCAACATTCAAACCTGATTCCAACAGGTGTAGCTTGGCAACCGACAGGTTGGTTTCACCCATGTCAATGCCGGTAACTTCTGCTTCTTTACTGGCCATTGCTTCGGCAAGAATGCCTCCACCGCATCCTACATCAATGACTTTTTTGCCCTTGAGGCTGGCTATCTGGTCAATATACTCCAGGCGAAGTGGGTTTATTTCGTGGAGTGGACGAAATTCGCTGTTTGGATCCCACCAGCGGGAGGCCAGTGATTCAAACTTGTTGATTTCTGAATGATCAACGTTATGGGCAGTGTTTTC
>CALAZS010000042.1 GCA_937926265.1 uncultured Gammaproteobacteria bacterium | reverse complement strand
CCAATGGTAAAGATTCTGTTAAACAGCTTATCCATCAGTAACTCAAACAAAAAAACCATCAGGAAAACTGCAACCAGTACCGTAGCCATTATCCAGAACCCCATAGCCACAAGCTGCCCTACACCATCAAGAGCAATCCCAAGTAGCACCCCGATCAATAGAAGGAAGCATGTATTGATCCAGTCCCATAGTTCCATTGTTCTACGTTGTTTCATGATCTACTATTATTTTCTCGCCAGTTGACTGTATTGCAACATAAACAGTCGAGCTTAATTGGGAGTTTGGCTGATTGAGATTTAGCCTCTAATTAAAAAAACTGGCCGTTCCTAATATCACATAAAATATCAGCGTCGCCACAATCCATCCTATAATTGCTCCTGAAATTGATCCACCAACTAAACCTAGATAACCATAGAAAGCATAACCCAGGAAACCTCCGGCAATAGCAATCAAGATAGCACCAATTAAACCAAGTGTTGCGGCCCACCTCCACTGACTTTTCTCAACCTCCCAGACTGAACGCATCATAGCGCCCCAAAAGGAGGGTTCTTTATTTTCATTCTTGTTGTTCATAGAAATGAAGTTTATATAGCGTATGATAGCTTTTCTACGGTTACTGCCCTTAAATCCAATTTTCTTAGCGTCAGCTTATTTACAGAAGCAGCTAATTGAGAATTATTCTTAAATGTTGGCTATCTCAGTTTCTGACATTTTGACTAGTTAATCGCCCGACTCAGATGCATATAAATATATGGAAATAGAGACTCTTCTGGACAATCTTCGCTGATATCAGTTGTCGTTCTCAATATTGATTCAGATCAAAATCTATTCCCAAGAATGGGCTACACTCAATTACTGGAGTGCATATGGATTATTTGCGAGACGGATATGGAAAAACTCGAAAAGCTTCTAAATTCTGCGAAAGCGCTTGAGAAAGTACCCCAAGGCGCTATCAATAGTTACCTGACTAATAAGAGCAAAATGCTTGATAGCGTTAACCAAGTCATTCTCAAGCACCCAAACTTGCCAGATTTCTTAGGTGATAATACGTTTGATTTGCTTTCTGTTAATCATCGAAATCATGTTTCCTTTATGGCAGAAATTTTCACTCAGAATGATTTCGAGTCTCTGGCAAAAGCTATTCCCTGGGTATATCGTGCCTATCATAATCAAGGAGTCTCCTATGATTATTTCAAGGCAGAGTTAACTGCCTGGATTAATGCCATTTCAAGTTATATCGAGTCTGAACATCAAAGTTCATTGATTAGCATCTATCAATGGATGCTTAACAATCACCAATTATCAATAGAACTATCAGGATTGGAAAATGATGTCGGAACTACTGCAAAGCATCACTTAGATCCAATATATAAAGAGTTTTCCGGCGCTTTGACATTAAATGACCATCAGCAATGTTTAAGCATTTGTCATCAAGCGCTCAAGCTTGATATTAAATTACCTGATATTTTTAACTATATCATCTACCCCTCAATGGTAGACGTCGGTATCCAGTGGGAAGCAGGTGAAATAAGCGTTGCCCAGGAACACCAGGCAACAGCTATAGTGAATCGCATTATTGCTCGGCTCTATTACGACACACACTTCCCAGATAGCCTATCAGGGAGAGCCGTTGTTTCTGCTGCACCAAGTGAAAAACATGAAATGGGAGCCTGGATGCTATCAGCATGCCTAGAACTTGATGGTTGGGAAGTAAAGTATCTTGGTTCTGATTTACCGGTGCAAGAAATCATTTCTACTACACTCGATGGTCATACTGATTTACTGGCGTTATCAATTGCTATGCCATTTAACCTTGATTCCGCAAGAAGAGTGATTAAGACCGTAAAATCCGATGATAAAGGCAAAAATATAAAAATTATTGTTGGTGGACAGGTGTTTAATCGATTTCCACACATTGCAGATAATATGGACGTTGATAAGGTGCTTTCAAATTGCTGGGAAGCTGTTGAATGGGCTAAGTCAATAAACAGGGAAGTGATTCATGACCACTAAAACGACAATCAAGACTGATAGCATTTTTATTCCTGAAACACTCAAGTCAGAAATTGCAGCAGCATGTGAAAACTATGTTTTTTTATCCGGACAAATTTTATTTGTTCAATCAGATGCCATCGGCAACATCTTGAGCTATAACCCCTCTTTTCGTCGATTATTTGGTATACCCTCTGATTTTACTCAACTGAATTTCTTTGATTACTTTACAAGCGAAAATAATACCCTGTCTGGTGGATATGGTGATGAACCCGGTTTACCGATGACATTCACTAGTAGCCGAACTGATGGCAACTTCTTATTTTATATCTATGAAGAATCAGGCACCTATTACTTGTTTGGGCAAAGACTCGATATTCATGATGTAACACTTTTTTCAAAACTGGCAGACCTTTCAACTGAAATGGGACGTCTTGTTCAAGATTTGAAAAGATCCCAGCGAGAGATAACTCATAAAAATAATGAATTGAACAATACAGTTCAGGAACTTAATAAAGCTTTAGACGAAATTAAAGCCCTTAAAGAAAGTGAAAAAGAAAATATATACAAAGCGACAATAATGGGTACTCAGCATATCTTAAATAATCTACTGAACCAACTAACACTCATTGATATTGAAATAGCCAAAACACCAGACTTTGATAGAGAGGTAGCGACCAAGTTCAATCTTATCAGAACGCATGCAAAGGAACTCGTGGAAAGGCTTTGCTCGGTGGATCAAATCGATGTAGAAGAAATTAAAAAAGCTGTATTGCCTAAGTGATATGTTCAATCAATGAATGACCGCTTATTTACATGAACTGACGGTCAATCGATGCATCCCCAAGCGTCGGCTCATCTACATTTTCGGCCCGATGGTCAAAAATCTCAATCTGGCAGCTTTTGGCTGACTTTCCCTAGAGCATAAGTAAATGCTGATGTTCACTCAAATATATAATAGCAGACAGTTGTAGGAATTTATTTCTTATTAGCTGATAGGCAACTCGTGTAGAACAGCAGCCGATGGAAGATTTCAGGCTACTTTCGCAATCAGCAAGAAGCGGCGTAAATTACTTATGGGAACTGGAGTAATTATGTAATATGGTTTTATTCATAATGCTGAAAAGCTGACTGTTTTTAAAAGAACAGCTATAAATAATTATTTTTATAAAACCAAAGGATATATATATGATCTTTGAGGAATTCTTTGCAGCCCACAATGCTGTCCTGATTGTAATTTTCATTACCGCCCTGGTCATGGGTATGGTCGCTAATAAAACAAATTTCTGCACCATGGGTGCGGTGTCAGACCTGGTTAATATGAATGACAGTGGCCGTATGCGAGCCTGGTTGCTGGCTGCAACCGTCGCGCTGATTGGCGTCACGTTGCTGGAAGCTGCATCACTGATGTCAGTCGACGATACCCTTCCGCCTTATCGAGGTTCAAGTTTTGCATGGCTGGAATATATTCTTGGTGGGCTGATGTTTGGTGTAGGCATGACCCTTGGTAGTGGTTGTGGTAACAAAACCCTGATACGAATCGGTGGCGGTAACCTGAAATCAATCTTTGTTTTTGCTCTCATAGCGACCTGTGCCTATTTCATGGTTAATCCAATTCCTGGTACATCTGATACGATTTACTCTCTGCTTTTTTATAGCTGGACCAATCCGACTACGGTAACACTGACAACACAGCAGGATATTGGTGCGATACTGGCCGGTGCTTCAGGATCAGAAACATCGGCCCTGCGTACATTATTGGGTCTTTTTTTTGCAGCAATTCTGCTTTTTCTCATCTACAAATCACAGGATTTTCGTCGTAGCAAGGATAATAATCTGAGCGGTATTGTCATTGGACTGGCGGTGATCATGGCCTGGTATGCCACTTCAAACCTGGTCACTATCGATGCAGATGGCGAAAACATGAGTTGGGCTTCCTACGCCAGTACCAGCAACTGGGACATGATGGAAGACGGACCGGAAACACGTCCAAGGGACATTGCGGTGCAATCGTATACCTTTATTAATCCAATTGGTCAGACTTTGCGGTATGGCATCAATGGCTTTGAACAAACCCTGCTTACGTTTGGTGTGGTTGCGGTTATTGGCGTTATTCTCGGTTCGCTGACCTGGTCACTTGTAAGCCGAAGTTTTCGCATTGAATGGTTCGCTGATGTGAAAGATTTTATCAATCATCTCATTGGTGGCATTTTAATGGGTGTTGGTGGAATTCTGGCGCTCGGCTGTACCATAGGTCAAGCGATCACAGGTTTTTCTACTCTTTCGATTGGATCAATTTTGGCTTTTGCTGGCATTGTTGCTGGCAGTGCAATGACCATGAAAATCCAATACTACAAAATGATGTATGAAAATGAAGCTACTTTCGTCAAGGCTTTCATTACAGCTTTAGTTGATTTTAATTTGCTACCAAAGAATATGCGAAAACTGGAAGATTAAGAGTATATTTTCTAAAAAAAGATCTAGAAAAAAACTTAATTACAACTTTCTCTAATTTTCACTTTAACGCCTGCACATTATCGGTGTATGTGCTCAACTTGACAGACAATTTTATACACTTCTCGGGTCTCTATATTTCACTAATATAAGGATTTCGTTAAGGTCTCCTGGTAGCAAAGCGGAACAGCTGCAAACAGGAGATACTGTTGAAAAACTCTTAACCTAAAAGTTGCTGTGTAAGATTTATACAAAT
>CALAZS010000041.1 GCA_937926265.1 uncultured Gammaproteobacteria bacterium | reverse complement strand
CGGGTACGTTAAAAATCTGCTGATTCTTTCTGTTTCCGTTTTACTGGTAATAGCATTGCTGTTGCACAATCGCCCTGCATCAGGCGGTAAAGTGGAATCACCCTATCCACTGCCTGAATTTAGCGGTCAGCCCTCAGACTGGCTAAACTCTTCAGCACTGAAGAAATCAGATCTTAAAGGCAAAGTTGTTCTTCTGGATTTCTGGACTTTTGGTTGCTGGAACTGTTACCGCTCTTTCCCCTGGTTGAATGACCTGGAAAAACGCTACCAGTCTGAAGACTTTATTGTTATTGGCATCCACACGCCAGAATTTGAACATGAAAAAGTGCGCGCTAATGTTGAAAGCAAAATAGCTGAATTTAAGTTAAAACACCCGGTGATGATGGATAATGACTTTACCTACTGGCGTTCGTTGAATAACCGCTTCTGGCCGGCTTTTTACATCATTGATAAAAAGGGCATGGTCAGAGGAAACTTTATCGGCGAAACCCATAAGGGTGATGGCAATGCTTTGAACATTGAGAAAATGATCAAAATGTTACTTGCTGAGAATTAAAAATTAATTAATGTTTCCCTCAAACATGCCGTTACAAGTCAATAAATCATAATGACTTTGGCATGAAAGCACCCCTAAAACCCGAAAATGAAGCTGCACGGCAGGCAGCCCTAAATTCGCTTGGCATTCTAGATACCCTGCCCGAGGAGCGTTACGACCGCATCACAAGGCTGGCGAAAAACCTGTTTGAAGTGCCAATTGCGTTACTCAGCCTTGTCGACGCTGAAAGACAGTGGTTTAAATCAGCACAGGGACTAGATGCCAGCGAAACCCCCCGTGATATTTCTTTTTGCGGTCATGCCATCCTCGACGATGAGCCATTTATTATCCCAAACGCAACGAAAGATAATCGTTTTGCTGACAACCCTTTGGTTCTGAATGATCCGAGTATCCGTTTCTATGCTGGTCACCCGGTCAAAACAGTTGATGGCAGTAATATTGGTACGCTTTGCATTATCGACAGCAAACCAAAATCCATGTCCGAAGAAGATGTTGAGCTTTTACATGACCTGGCATTTTTAATTCAGCAGGAAATTCAAAACATTGAATTGACACGCCAAGTAAATGAAAAAGAAGCTGCGTTGATATTTGCCAAGGAAAAAGCGGAAATTGCAGACCAGGAAAAAACGCTTATTCTCGCGAACATGTCACATGAACTGAGAACGCCGCTACATTCGATTCTAAGTTTTTCTGACCTTGGCTTTCGCAAAACAGAAGAAGAAAAAGCAAAAAAATACTTTGATAATATCAATGTCAGTGCCAACCGCTTAACCACCCTTGTTGATAACCTGCTGGACATGTCAAGACTGGAATCAAGGCAAATGCCGGTTAATTACAAGCCACACGATATTATTGCGCTAATAAAACAACAAATAGAAAACATCGAACCGATAGCCGATAAAAAACACATCGCCATTAATTTTCAAAGCGTACATTCATCAATCGAGGCTGAATATGACCCTGAGCTTTTATGCCAGGTGATCGTTAACCTGTTATCCAATGCCATTAAGTACAGCCCGGACAACACCACCATCAATGTTTCAGTATTTTTAATGGAAAAAATGCTGCGCGGCAAACAACAGGATGTGGTCAGGGTATCTTTTCAGGATGAAGGTGTTGGTATTCCAATAATGGAACTGGATGCTATTTTTGACCGTTTCACGCAAAGCTCCAAAACCGATACCAAGGCAGGCGGTACCGGCTTGGGACTGCCAATATCCAAAGAAATTATCAATTTACACCGGGGACAGATCTGGGCCGAAAGCCCGGCTGAACCTGAAACAAAAACCGGCTCGGTTTTTCACCTTGAGATTCCATTGAAACAGCCTGAGCACCTGAACAAGAATAATGATTAAAAAACACTTAAAACAAACTGCTTTTCAACCAACCTGTCATTTTCAATTAACGCCTTGCATACAGACTGATCTTCATCAGGATGGCTTATTAACAGGACAGTTTGAGTGGAATCAGTAACATTTATGACAGATGACTTAAAGCCTTTCTCAGCAAGAAGTTTTTCAATATCGGATTTGGCCTGGGAAACTGACAGGCTTTCACAAAAAGCACTGGTTTTTTCAGCAGAAGAACGCTTGCCCTGAATGAGTATGAAATATATCAGCACGTAGACCAGAACGGCCAGAAACATATAGGCTGCCAGCTTTTTCATTTATCGATGTGCTGGAAGTGTTTCTTCGAGTAACTGCAGTGCATTTCGGTAACTGTCGCCTAACAGAACAATAAGCTCATCATTAAGATCACCGATATCAGTATTACCACTGCCACCGAGCATAACAGGAATAGTTAATTCTCCGGCCAGTTTTTCTAGTTGGCGGGCAAGCTGCCCCCTTAAGGTAACGTTAACAGCTGAAAGCAGCACAGCATCAATTTCAGTGGAATTAACCACGTGAGGTATCTGGTCCAAAGGTAAGTCAGCACCGAGAAACAGGATTCTATAACCACGGCTCATGGCTGACAGGCCAAACAGCAGACTGCCCAGTTCATGAAACTCACCCGGCATGCAGGCCAGCAGTATTCGGCTGCCATTACTTTTGCCAGATGAATGGTGCAGCCTTGCACCTACCTTGTTTCTGAGATAGCTGGTAAAAAAGTGTTCCTCGGCAATACCTGCATCGCGTTCTTCCCAGCGTTGTCCAAGCGTTTTCAGCAAAGGGCGCAATATTTGCGAAGAGACCAGGTCTATCGGGTACAAAGATAGCGCTTCGTTGTAAATGCTGTCGAGCCTGGCTTCATCGAACTGTTCGATTGCATTTAGAAACCGGTTGTGGAAATCAACCCAGTGATCAGTATTGGGTTCTGCTTCTCTTGAGCTGGCTTCGGTTGTGCCGGCTTCAATTTTTTCCTGGATCTCCTCCAGCTTGATCGCAGTAATTGCTTTGCTGATGGTGTAATTTTCATTCAGCAGGTTAACGATACGATTCACGGCATCAACATCTTTGGCATCATATAATCGATGACCTTTCGGTGTTCTCTGCGGTTTAAGCAAACCGTATCGCCTTTCCCAGGCACGCAGTGTTGTTGGTGCGACACCGGTTTTCTCTGAAAGAACCCTTATTGGAAAATTATCCATTTTTATATTCCGATTTCATTTTAAAAAGTTCTACATTTTTATTAAACATACTTAAAGAAATTAACATATTTGTACAAATATTGATCCATAAATCTTTTGTTTCAATTAATTACCGTAATTTCCAATGTTTGGCTTTCATCATCATGACGCACTATGTCGATCATGCGGACAGGAAATTCTCCTTGCCGGCGGTTTTCCAGATAAAGTTCCAGGCCCTTTTTGATTACCGGAAACGCCAAATCATCCCAGGGGATATCCTCTTCATCGAATAGTGCCACTTCCAAAGATTCAGGACCGGGACCGAAATCCGTATCCAGCAACCTCGCTTTAAAAAGCATGTAAACCTGGTTGATGTGCGGCAGGTTGGCAGCAAGGTAAAGCCCTTCGATTTCAATATTCGCCCTTGCCTCTTCCCAGGTCTCTCTTGCTGCTCCCTGGTAAGTGGTTTCACCGTTTTCCATAAACCCGGCAGGTAATGTCCAGTAACCATGCCTTGGCTCAATTGCACGTTTGCAAAGTAAAATTCTGTTTTGCCACTCGATAATTGCACCGTTCACAACTTTCGGGTTCTGGTAGTGAATATATCCACAGGCATCACAGATGTGTCTTGGACGGTCATCGTCTGACGGCACTTTAACCGAGACATTTTCTCCACACTGAGTACAGTAGTTAACGGGGATTGAGTTAGTGGGCATGAGCATCTTTATGCATAAGTATCTGTACCGTTCCGAGGTAGTTCTCCCTGAAACCAGCCTGGCAGTAGTCAAGGTAGTACTCCCACATACGTATAAACATATCGGAATAGCCCTGGTCTCTCACCTCATCAATGCGATTAAGAAAACGTTTCTTCCAGTCATTCAACGTAGTCGCGTAGTGCTCGCCAATATCCTGTAAATGAATGATTTTCATATCGGTAGCATTAGCTATAGACTGGCTCATTGCAGTCACCGATGGTAAAAAACCACCTGGAAAAATATACTGCTTGATAAAATCAACCCGCTTTAAGGCAGACTTGTAACGTTTATCGATTATGGTTATCGCCTGAATTAACATCCTGCCGGATGGCTTCAGCAGGCGGTTGCATTGTTCAAAATAAGTATCGAGAAACTGATGACCAACCGCTTCGATCATTTCGATTGAAACGACTTTGTCATACCGCCCTTCCAGGTCCCGGTAATCATTTAAAAGTACTTCAACACGATGTGAGAGTCCCGCCTGCGCAATACGTGACTTGGCATAGTGATACTGTTCTTTTGAAATTGTCGTGGTGGTTACCTTGCAACCATAATTCTGAGCCGCATGAAGTGCCAGTCCACCCCAGCCTGTACCGATTTCAAGCAGATGATCTTCGGGTTTTAATTCCAGTTTCTGGCAGACCATGTCAAGTTTGGCGACCGAGGCTTTCTCCAGTGACTTTGCCTGCCCGTCGTAATAAGCACATGAATACATCATGGTCTTATCTAAAAACAGTTCAAAGAAATTGTTACTTAAATCATAGTGGGCACGAATGTTTTTCACGCTACCACTTCGCGTATTACGACTAAGATAATGCAACGCTTTAAGGATTGGTTTTTTAATATTTAATAACTGGCTGTCAATGGTGTCAGTGACAGACTGGTTTTTTATCAACAGTCTCAATAGACCAACGAGGTCATTGCAACTCCAGCTGCCCTTGATATATGCCTCGCCGGCACCAACACCACCGCCAAAGGCAATATCACTCCAGAAACTCGCATGATGTACCTGAACATGAATACGTGGCCTGTCCTCAGTTACCGTATCACCAAAGTAACTTTCGTTATTACCTTCTCGAATAATCAACTCACCATGGCTTAAGCCCTGTAACCTGGAGACAACCTGTTTGCGCGCAAGATTTTGCAGCCAGGATTCCTTAGAATTTTCCAGCAATGCAGATTCATATGGCAATGCGGACTCATAGGGAATAATACTGGATTTCATAATTTCGATTCTCCTGTTGCATTTTCATGTTTGGGATGAGGATAAAATGGAACTTTCTTTAACCAGAGGCGCAGCGCCTGAAAATAAATCAGCACAACAATTTTGATGGTCATAAAAGGAAATAGAGTTAACACCCTGGCAAGATTCAACGAGTTAACCGGTAATTTATTCAGCCTCAAGGTGGCATCGAAACTTTTCTCGCCTGACTCGATGTTGGCCATGTGCACATTAAGCTGTTCGCCCGGTTCTGAGAAGTGCCAACGATAATCAACTGCCATAGGCATGAAAGGTGACACATGAAACTCTTTAGGCTGTTCGAATACCAGCACATGGTTATCTTCAACTGCGGCTTTTCTATCCAGTACGTAGATATGTTTTTCATTCCAGGGTGTATTGCTTACTTCACACACGACATAGTCAAGTTCACCGGAAGATCCGTTGAAACAGTAATAGAAGCTTACCGGGTTGAAACAGAAACCGAAGTAACGAAAATGGGTGAGCAACCTGATCGGCCCATGATGATGTTTGCCGGTGTGCTCCCGAACAATATTTCTAATAGTGCTTTCGAGAGATTCTTGACTGTCACCAACATGATCTTTCCGGTCAAAGAATGCCAGGTTGGCCTTATTAAAAGACCATAACCAGAACTTTTTGAATACCGTTGGCAGTTCTTCCAAGTCAACATACATCATGAACAGCTTATAGCTGAAAGCATGATCAGTCGGTGAAAAACGACGATGCCTAACTTGCCCTTTGTAGATACTGCTTTGCATCTGAACTGTCCTTTTGCCCATTCTTATCAAGGCCATTATGGTGGAAATTAAATGCATTGACGGCATTCAGTGCGCTGACGACACCATCTTCATGAAAACCGTTATGCCAGTAAGCTCCACAGAAATACGTTGCCCCCTGGTTGATAGCCTTGATATTTTTCTGAGCCTGAATGGCATCAAGGGTAAACATCGGATGGTGATAAACCATCTTTTTGATGATCTTTGATGGGTTAATCTTGTCGGTTGCATTCAGGGTTACACAGAACTGGTCTTCAGCTTGCAGGGACTGCAGGGTATTCATGTGATAGGTAACAGCGGCTCCCTGTTGACCGGAGGCCGAAACATTGTAATTCCAGGAAGCCCATGCCTTGCGGTTGCCCGGCAACAGCTTTTCATCAGTATGCAAAACAGCCTCATTTGCCTGGTACTGAATGGCTGACAAAGTTTCCCTTTCAAGTAACGTGGCATCTTTGCCGAGAATCTTCAGAGCCTGGTCACTGTGACAGGCAAAGAATACTGCATCGAACTTTGCATCAGCCTGCCCCCTGGCTTTGACAATCACACCAACGGGTGTGCGCTTAACAGAATCAACCGGCGCATTAAGTTTGACCTTGTTTGAGTAACGCTGCGACATCGCTTTAACGTACTCTCTCGAACCGCCTTTAATAACGTACCACTGGGGGCGGTTCTTGATATTCAATAAACCATGATTTTCAAAAAAGCGTATGAAAAACTTCGCCGGAAAGTCATACATTGATGCAGGGTCGGTAGACCAGATAGCCGCACCCATCGGAACAATATAGTTTTCAATGAACTCACGGTGATAACGGTTGGCATGAAGGTATTCACCGAGGCTGATATCATCATCACCGGATTCAAGCAGTAGACGGGACTGGCGATTGAAACGAATGATATCCCACAACATACGGTGAAATACCGGGTTAACAATATTACTGCGCTGGGCAAACAGGGTATCCAGCGAATGACCGTTGTATTCGAGGCCGGTATCCTGATTCATAACTGAAAAACTCATTTCAGTGGCCTGCTTTTCTACATTCAGTTCATCAAGTAGATTCAGAAAATTCGGATAGGTACGGTCGTTACAGACAATAAACCCGGTATCAATCGCATAAGTAGTACCCTTCCACTCGATGTCGTGCGTATGGGTATGTCCACCGATGTGATCACCTGCCTCGTACAAAGTGACGTCGTGATCCTGGCTTAAATGATATGCAGCTGTATTGCCACTGATACCGCTACCGATAATTGCTATCTTCATAACGCCTGACCTGCCTCTTTATGCTTAAGTTTATGACTGGAAAATACTGAAGAGAATCTTGGGAAAAATGCCGGTGTATTCTCAATATATTTCGCATATTCCGGACGTCGGGTCTTGATGTCTTTCTCCATAAGAGACACACCTGAAACCTTTAATAACAGCACAGTCATAATAAGTGGAGAAATGACCACCCAGAGATGCTGGATAGAAACAATTGCCAGGAACATTCCCCACCAAAACAGGAATTCACCGAAATAGTTAGGGTGGCGGCTCAAGCCCCATAACCCATCACTCATTACAGCATTGGAGCGATTATTTCGGGATTTAAACTGAAGCATCTGCCAATCGGCGATGGATTCGTAAACTATGCCAGTAACAGCTAATGATATGGCAATCAAATCAAACCACCTGAATTCAACTGGCTCCACCAAGCCGGGAGCAAGTCCCATAAAGATCACCGAGGCAAGCAATGCCTGAAACAGGTAAATAATGTAAAAACTCTTGTAACGAAACCCGGGGTTATTGTTGGCACGAATTGCCTGGTATCGACGGTCTTCATCCTTGCCCCAGTTTCTAAAAGTCAGGAAAACCGACAAGCGTAATGCCCAGACTGCAACCAGGCAGAATATCAGCAGGTTTTTACCGGTTAATTCTGAGGTCGCAGCGATAACAACCAGTGCAGAAGCCAGGAAAAACATTGACCAGAATGAATCGACAGCATTGACATTATTCTCAGGCAGACTAATCAGCCAGCCAATCACTGCAAGGACCAGCACCGTCGGTAAAACGAGAAGATATATATCCATTAAATTCATTTTCAGCCCCTGGGCTTTTTGAAAAGGTAGTGACTCACCCACCACTGCTGGCCATCTTCGTAACCAAACAGTTCAGCACAGGCCATAAAAAACAGGCGCCAACGACGCCACCAGAGCATTGCGAAATCCTTTCCGTACGTATCTTCGAATACCGGGCGCAGCACTTCCCTGGACTCATCCATTTTTTTCAACCAGGCATTTGAAGTCTTTTCATAATGACGACCATCCCAACGCCACTGCTTTTCTATGCTGAGGTGCTCCTGGAAATAATGCGGCAAATCATCTGAAGGCATCATGCCACCAGAGAAGAAATGACGACTCATCCAGTCAGTCGAAGTCTTGTCTTCAAAAGGATAGACACAGGAACGATGCACAAAAATATGTTTAAAAAATTTTCCGTCAGGTTTCAACCATGACGCAACACGCTGATACATTTGACGGTAATTGCGTAAATGCTCAAACATTTCGACTGACACTACCCTGTCGTATACAGCATCTGGTTTAAAAGAATTTATGTCTGCTGTAATAACTTCGAGGTTGGTTAAATTTCGCTGCTCAGCCTGCTGCCTGATGTAATCACCCTGCGAAGAAGAGTTGGAAACCGCCGTGATATGGCTACGTGGATAATGTTCAGCCATCCACAGAGTCAGGGATCCCCAGCCACAACCCAGTTCAAGAATATCCTGGCCGTCATGCAGATCAGCATGCTGACAGGTTTGTACCAGGGCATCTGTTTCAGCCAGGTTCAGAGTCTGCGTTTCTTCTGCCCAGTATCCACAACTGTATTTTAAATGGCTGCCCAGAACATGCTGGAAGAATTTTGCCGGCACTTCGTAATGCTGTTCGTTGGCTTTTTCAGGCAACAATGCAATTGGCGAGAGGTCCATGCTTTCAAT
This sequence comes from uncultured Gammaproteobacteria bacterium, assembly GCA_937926265.1. Taxonomy (GTDB): domain Bacteria; phylum Pseudomonadota; class Gammaproteobacteria; order Chromatiales; family Chromatiaceae; genus JABDQZ01. Next base: position 7,952 of record CALAZS010000041.1, on the reverse strand, counting down.
AAATTTCTGATTTTGACTGGTAACAGTCTCTACCTGGTCATGATGAAGATTTTTCAGCCTGGTCTTTAGAAGCTGACGAATCCCCATCCTGAGTACCTGGTCAGGTACTATTCCTTTCTCCGACATATTCATTGCCATGGCGTGGGAAGATTTCATGTTTTCTCCTGAATTTGGGCCTTCTCAATAAGCTGATGTGTAATTTATAGGTGATTTTGTACAAGTATTCAAGTATTTTTGTACAATTTTTATTATTTTTTCGAAATTACTTGTACAATTCCGTGAAATTATCTATATTCTCTACATCAACCCACAACTGGAGACAAGCCGTGATCAAGACAACATTACTTGCAGTAGCTGTAACAGCGGCAATATCAGGCACTATGGCTCTTGCAGAAAACCGAACATCCACCTGTCATCCCAATCTTGATTTCAATGTACGCACACTTAATGACAACAAACAGGTCAAACTGTGCGATGAGTACCAGGGTAAGGTTTTATTAATCGTGAACACGGCCAGTAAATGCGCTTTCACAGGCCAGTACGAAGGTCTTGAACAACTCTATGCCACCTATAAGGACGATGGCCTGGTAGTACTGGGTTTTCCTTCTAATGATTTTGGCAATCAGGACCCCGGTTCCGAGGAACAGATTCAGAAATTCTGCCGAACAACTTACGGTGTTCAATTCCCAATGTTCCAGAAGTCGCATGTCAAAAAGAAATATGCTGATCCGTTGTTTGTGCAACTTGGTGAACAGAAAGGCTACCCTCGCTGGAACTTTTACAAGTACCTGATTGATCGAGATGGAGAGCTGGTCGATAGCTATTCAAGCTTTACTTCACCGGCCAGTAAGAAAATTCAGACCAAAATTGAAACCCTGCTGTTTTAACAATCATTTTGAATACGATGAAAAATAAAATTACGATCGGCGTTAGCAGTTGCCTGATGGGAAACAAGGTCAGACATGACGGTGGCCACAAACGTGACCGCTATGTTACCGACATCTTGTCAGAGTTTTTTGAGTATCAGTCCTTTTGTCCTGAGACGGCCATTGGCATGAGCACCCCCCGCCCTCCTATTCGCCTTGTACGTAAACAGGGAGATATCCGGGTGGTTGATACCGATACTGGGCTGGTGGATTACACTGACCGTCTTCAGGAAAGCTCTGTTCTATATGCCGGTCGCCTGGATCATCTGTCCGGCTATATCCTTAAGAGCAAATCGCCCAGTTGTGGTATGGAACGGGTCAAGTTATATGATGAAAACTCGTGCCCCGGTAATGACGGCGTAGGTATATTCGCAGCAGAACTCATGCGAGCCAACCCAAATCTGCCGGTTGAAGAAGAAGGACGCCTTCACGATCCCCGACTTCGTGAGAATTTCATCGAAAGAGTTTTTGCCTACCATCGCTGGCAGGAAATGCGGTCAACTAACTTCACTGTAAAAGGCCTGATGAACTATCACAGACAACACAAGTTCATTTTACTGGCTCATAGTGAACAAATTTTCAGGGAAATAGGCAAACTCGTCGCAGAAACAAGACCGGATACACTCGATGCAAATGCCGAAATTTATATCAGTAAATTTACCCAGGCAATGAAACAGCGTGTTACGCGCAAGCGCCATGTCAATGTTTTGCAGCACTGCATGGGACACTTAAAACACGATCTCGAAACCGATGACAAAACCGAGTTGCTTGGTTTGTTTAACAAATATGCCAGGGGACAGGTTCCACTTGTCGTACCCTTAACCATGTTAAAGTTCCACTTTCGCAAAAATCCAAGCCAGTACATCAATGAGCAGCATTATCTTGATCCGTATCCGGAAGAGTTAATGTTAAGGAACCATGTCTGATGACTAACAATTCAACCGCTATTGTCTGGTTTCGCAATGACCTGCGACTGGCTGATAACCCGGCTCTGACGCACGCAATTTACAACCACAAGCATGTCATCCCGGTTTATATTCACGCCCCCGATGAAGCCAACCCCTGGCAGCCTGGCGCGGCTTCGAACTGGTGGCTGCATGAAAGCCTCAAGAGCCTGCAGGCCAGTCTCGAAAAAATGGGCAGTTTTATTCATATCGAAGCTGGTAGTAGCCAGGAAATACTGCAGCGCCTGACCCGGGAATACAATGTCAGTGCCATTTACTGGAACCGGCTTTACGAGCCTGCCCTGATTGAGCGAGACAGCAAACTCAAAAAGCTGTTTCGAACAGCGGGTATAGAATGCCGGTCTTTCAACAGCCTGCTTTTAAACGAACCACATGAAATCGAAAACAAGGCAGGAAAACCTTTTCGGGTATTCAGCGCTTACTGGCGTACTGCATCAAAAGTGATTGATGAACTGCCTTTATCACTACCGTCACCTGAAAGAATCACCAGCCCAGAGCCGCTTGCTTCAGTAAAGTCTGTAGAATCTTTAAAACTGCTGCCATCAATAAACTGGCACCAGGGCTTTTATGATCACTGGCAACCTGGAGAACATGGTGCACACGCAAGGTTACAGCAGTTTCTGAACAATATTCTGCTCAACTACAAAACAGATAGAGATATTCCTTCGGTTGATGGCACCTCCAGGCTTTCCCCGCATTTACATTTTGGTGAAATTTCTCCTGCACAGCTTATTCATATTGCCAGGCAGGCAGTTGATGCAGGAAGACTACCCTATAACTGTCTTGAAAAATTCTTTGCCGAAATCGGCTGGCGTGAATTTGGTTACTACCTGCTCTACCATTTTCCAGAGTCAGCACTGAATTCGCTCGATAATCGTTTTGATCAGCAGGGCTGGATTGAAACAGAAAGACACCAGGATTTAATGCAAGCCTGGCAACATGGACAAACCGGGATACCTATAGTTGATGCCGGTATGCGTGAACTCTGGCACACCGGCTACATGCACAACCGGGTAAGAATGATCTGTGCATCCATTCTCACCAAAAACATGGGGTTCCACTGGCTAGAAGGGGCCCGCTGGTTCTGGGACACACTGGTTGACGCTGATCTTGCCTCCAACAGCCTTGGTTGGCAGTGGACCGCCGGATGTGGAGTTGATGCTGCACCCTACTTCAGGATATTCAGCCCGCCCCGTCAGACAGAACGCTTTGATCCACAAGGCGACTACATCAAGAAATGGGTACCGGAACTGGCTGATGCCAACAAACACTTCTTAATGTACGGGCTGCCGAACAGTGAAACAGGCATTGCATACCCGGAACCGGTTATAGACCTGGCAGAAAGTCGCAAGGCTGCGCTGTCGCGTTGGGATAATATTCGCCAGCATGACGAGGCAATTGCAATATAGTTGTCATTGGGTGAAACGGGTCTAAAATTTACTAATAAATGTTTGATTTGTTTAATTGATTTTTTGTGGATCCCCGCCTGTGCGAGGATGACAGCATAAAGTTTACAAGAACTTTACTGAGTTACTAAGTTACTAAGTTACTAAGTCACACAACAAAATGTCTGATGATTCTAATAAAAACAACCTTATAGTCGTCGGTGTTGGTGCCAGTGCCGGCGGTCTTGAGGCTTTGCAGGATTTGATCAAAAAACTACCTGAAAACGATCATGTAGTTTACATCATTGCCCAGCACATGAGTCCCACTCACAAAAGCATGATGGTCGACCTGTTACAAAAAAATTCGGGGTTAACCGTCAAGGAAGCAACCAACGGTGCAGAACTAAAAGGTGGAATTATTTTTACCACACCACCGAATAAAAACATCTTCGTTGAAGAAGACAGGATCCTGCTTAAAACACCTTCCGCTGACAGTATCCTCCCCAAACCCAGCATAGACCTGTTATTTAATTCAATGGCTCACAGCCATGCCAAAAACGCCATAGGCATTATTTTATCGGGTACCGGTTCCGATGGCAGCATGGGCATGAAAAGCATCAAGGCCGAAGGTGGTATTACTTTCGTACAGGATCCGCAATCTGCCAAATATGACAGCATGCCTCTGGCTTCCATCAATGATCATACCGTCGATATCATTTCCGAGCCTGCAGGTATGGGAGTTGAACTTGCTGATGTTTACAGTTTTCTTGATGGCACCAGTGATATAAAACCAACCCAGGCTCCACAATCTGACCTGATGATGATCCTGGGCCTGCTCAAACAGAACACCGGTGTCGATTTTTCCAACTATAAAACTAATACCATCAACCGCCGTATTCAAAGAAGAATGCTCGCGCTTCGGCTAAATAAAATTCCTGATTATGTTAAACATCTGCAGGAAGATATTGAAGAAAGCCGTTTTCTTTACAAAGACCTGCTCATTGGTGTCACCAGTTTTTTTCGTGACGCAGATGCCTTTGAAAAACTTAAAATAGAATTGGCCCAACGTTTTAAGAATAAGGAAGACATTATTCGCATCTGGGTAGTTGGCTGTTCAACAGGTGAAGAAGCCTACAGCATCGCCATGCTTATTGATGAACTGTTCGAAGGCCAATGCGAAAACGTCAACATATTCGCTACAGACCTTGATGAAGATGCCATCAGTATTGCACGGGCCGGAACCTATTCAGCCAGTTCCGTGGAAAATCTTTCGAACCTTCGAATTCAAACCTACTTTAACCAGGAAAAGGAGACTTACCAGGTTAAGAAAAGAATTCGCAACATGGTGGTATTTTCTGTTCATGATGTTACTCGTGATCCGCCCTTCAGCAAAATTGACCTGGTTTTATGCCGAAACCTTTTAATCTATTTTAATAACCAACTGCAGATGAAAGTGCTTAATGCGCTAACCTTTGCGCTGCGCAATGAAGGTCTGCTTTTTCTTGGCAGTTCTGAGTCGCTGGGTGATTTTGAAGGAAATTACAAAACCCTGTCGCGTGAAAACAAAATTTTCAAAAAAACCTTTACAACCAATCCACTGGATACAACTTTAAACTGGACCAGACAGTTAACCAATATCAAAGGCAAGTACCAGCTTCAGAAGAAACCCGCAAATAACGAACTGAGTCTGCATGAAGTATTACTGGACTCGCTGTCAGAATATTTCCTGCCACTTTCAGTGCTGGTGAACGAATCGTTAAATGTGGTTTATTCAAGAGAGAAAAACCCTTACCTGACCTTACCTGCCGGCACATCCACGCTGCAAATTCTGAAAATGGTACCCTCTGAACTCGAGCTGGACCTTAGAACGGCTATTCATAAGGCCAACCGTGAAGAAGCTCCCCAGGTAACGCGTTATATTAAAACTCGCTTAAAAGCCGACGGTGCCTTCTGCTGGGGAAGAATGATCATAATCCCGATAGCTGCCAAGTATCAAAAATCGCAGCTTATGGTCATCAGTTTTCAGGATGAAAACCCGGAAATGTTACAGATTGATACGCTTGATCAACCGGTTGATGATAAAAGCCCTTATGCGCGTCAACTTGAATCAGAACTTAATAAAACCAAGGCACAGTTACAGGCGGTCATTGAAGAACTGGAGACCAGCAACGAGGAACTGCAGGCAACCAATGAAGAACTGCAGTCTTCCAATGAAGAGTTGCAGTCGACTAATGAGGAGCTGGAAACCACCAACGAGGAATTGCAAAGTACCAATGAAGAGGTACAGGTTGCTTACAACGAATTAAAGGTGGTTTCTGAAGAAACTGAAAGACAAAGAAACATTGCCCAGTCTGCCCTGCACGAACTTGAAATAGAAAAATCATTGCTTCAGGGCGTGTCTGACAGTTCCACCAGCGGCGTCATGGCTTTTCAGGCAGTCCGTGATGACAACTTTGAAATCATTGATTTCAAATGGATACTCATCAACAAAGAAGCTGAAAAAATCATCAGTCGAAAAACTGATGATCTGCTAGGCAAAAAGCTGCTTGAAGAAATGCCTGGCAACAAGACAGAGGGACTTTTTGATATTTATAAAAATGTCACCATGACCAGGGAAACCGTACAACGCGAATTTTACTATAACCACGAGGGACTGGATCACTGGTTTTACCAGACAATTGTGGCCTACCTGGATGGTTTTGTCGTCAGTTTTACCGATATCACTGAGAAAAAACAGAAAGATGAGTTGCTCAGACTGCATGAAGAAAGATTGAGGCAGGCAACAGAAGCAGCCGAAATCGGCGTATGGGAACTGGAACTGTCCACCAGCATACTCACCTGCAACCCGATTATGTTTGAACAGTTTGGTTTTCCGGTAACCTCCAAGAAAATCAACTTGCAGGACTGGAAAGCCATGATTCACCCTGATGATCAGCATAGTTTCAGTAAAATGCTTGATAAATCACTGCAATCATCGGATGGTTTTGATGTGGTTTACAAAAGCAGAACTCAACCAGTCAGACATTTTCATGCCCAGGCAAAAACACTCAACGGTGCAGACAATCAACCCTCCAGGGTAATTGGTATAAATTTCGATATAACTGACCAGTTTTTTTACCAGGAAACGCTGAAAGACCTGAAAAACCGGGCCCTGGCTTCAAACCGTGAAAAAAGCCAGTTCATCGCCAGCCTCTCGCATGAATTCAGGACCCCGATGCATGCCATTTTGAGCTTCTCGAAACTTGGCGAAAAGTGCGTCAGTATTGAAAAATCACATCATTTCTTTGGAAACATTCACGCCAGCGCCGAAAGACTTGGCTCGTTGATTAATAACCTGTTGGATTTTTCCAAGCTTGAATCGGGTAAAATGCAAGGTAACCCTGAAATCACAAATATTGTTGAAATCACTCAACAATCCATTGATGAAATTGCCAGCCTGCTTCTGGAAAAAAACCTGAATGTTGTCATCGAGGAAAAACGCAAAATTTTTGCCAATGTTGATATTGCTCTAATGAAACAGGTGTTCGTCAACCTGCTATCCAATGCGATTAAATTCAGTTCTGAAGGTGATGTGATCCGAATCAGCTTTGATATCGTTAACAACCCGTCAAAATTAACCAATAAATCAAAAAAACTTGCCATTATCAGCGTGATAGACCAGGGGGTTGGAATTCCTGAAGCTGAACTTGAAAGCATTTTTGGACTATTCTCTCAAAGCAGCCATACACAGAAAACCTACAAGGGAACCGGGCTGGGTCTACCGATTTCAAGAGAAATCATTCACCTGTTTGATGGAAAAATATGGGCCGAAAGTCCCCCATCTGGCCAATTAGTTGGCACTGCAATGATTATTCAGCTACCTTTGGTAGAGAATTAACCATATATGGAGGACACTGTGTACCGCCTCATTTATAAAAGTAAAGGCATTAAAGAGATCGACTGGGAAACGATTGAATCAATTCTACACTCTGCTGAAAAAGACAATACTGAACATGAAATAAGCGGTTTGCTGCTATCGACCAACACCCATTTCCTGCAGATCCTTGAAGGCCGCTATGAAGATATCAATGACACCTTCATGAAAATCGCCAGAGATGATCGACATACCGATGTCAAACTGATCTCTTTTGAGGTGACCGATGCCCGACTGTTCCAGGGCTGGGGTATGCGGGGTATAGGCGTGTTCAACTTCAACCAGGATATTGAAAGAATGCTTATGGATAAATATGGCGAAGAGAATGGCAGCGTTAGGTTCCCGCTGGAACAATGGCGTGTGCTGGCCATGGTCAACGATATCAACATGGTCCACAACCTGCCTTCCTGGAAAACCTGATCCCTTAAACAAACTCCCCTGCAAAACAACTTGAAAAAAATACGCAGCCTGAGATTAATTCTCGGCGACCAGCTTTCCAGGGAAATATCTTCCCTGGAAGGTATCGATGGCACACATGATGTAATCCTAATGTGTGAAGTCACTGAAGAAGCCAGTTACGTTCCCCACCACAAACAAAAACTGGCATTTATTTTCAGCGCCATGCGCCATTTTTCAGCTGAGCTGGAAAATCAGGGTATCAAGGTCGAATACACAAAATTAGATGACACGGATAATTCAGGCAGCTTAACCAAAGAGATAAACCGCGCCTTAAAAAAATATAAATGCCAGAAAATTATCGTTA
>CALAZS010000040.1 GCA_937926265.1 uncultured Gammaproteobacteria bacterium | reverse complement strand
ATTGGGCGAAAGAACTGGGCACTGACGGACTTGTGTCATGTTTTTATTATTTTTTTCAAAATAATCAACCGTTTTCATCTAGAATTGCATCAAATAAATAAAAACCGCACACATGAAAATACTGATTGCATCCAGCGAGTATTATCCGCTAACCAATAACCAGGACGTTTCTGAATTTGTTTCCGGACTGGCAGGTATGCTGTCCCAACTCGGTCACGATGTCAGAGTGATACTGCCTGCTTATCCTGATGCCATCAACGCGGCACTGCCTATTGATACAGTCTGCTCGCTGGAACTTGCCGGCTGCGAGGAAACCGTAAGAATTCTGCAGGCCGACAAAAGAAAATTTGGATTACCGGTCTACCTGGTAGAAGCCAAAGCCATGTTTTCCAGACATGGACATCCATACCTTGATGCTCATGGCCAGCCACGCACTGATAACCTGGAACGTTTTTCAATGTTCAGCCAGGTTATTTTCATGATGTCATTAAACCAGGCGGGCATAAACTGGAAACCCGAAGTCGTGCATCTGAATGACTGGCAGACAGGCACAGCAAGCGCACTACTCGCACAGGACTGGAATCGTCCAGCCACCATATTCAGTTGCCATAACCTGACAGCCAACTTTAATTTCGACCCTGCATTACTCGGCCCGTTGAAATTGCCCTCGTGGTTAAAAGACAATCACAACAGCCAGGTGAACAATTTATTTTCACCGACCATGACAGGCTTAAATTACTCAGATATCGTGGTGACTGCCAGTAACAGCGCAGCGGCACTGCCCGCATCCATTAAAAAGTCGGCAAACCATATTTTTAACATTGCAGCACTGCCAGCTTCCGATCGCTGGAACCCGGCTAATGACAGGTATATTCACCAGTCCTACGATGCCTCTACCATTGATCTTAAAGCAGCCAACAAATCCGCATTGCAGACCGGCCTTGATTTATCCAAAGATGAAAAAAGCTGCTTAATTACACTTTTTAGCGATATAACAGATGACCGCTTTGATTCTCAACTGGTGCACATTGACACGATCGAACCAATGCTGAAAAAACATCCGGTGCAATTGGTTATTTGCAGTCGGCAGACACAATTTTCAGAAGCCCTGGAAAAACTCAGAAACCGTTATCCGAATCGCATTGCAATGTGTAACAACTTGTCAGAGAAACTATTACATGAAATTGTTGCCGGCAGTGATGTTGCATTATTTTCCAACGAAAACCTGTTAACACGTTTATTACCATTAGCATGTTGCCGTTATGGAACCGTACCAGTTCTTGGTAAAGGCAGTGATTCAACCGGCGGCATAACAGACGCTTCCGCTGAAAACCTTATGAAAAACCTGGCTTCAGGTTTTCTGTACACAAGCAGCCGACCTGAAATACTGCTGCCCATATTCGAAAAACTCATCAACTATTTCTTCAGAACGGGACCCTGGTGGAAAAAACTGTCGCAGAAATGCATGCAGCAATTTGCCATTAACCAGCAGGATAATCTGAACACAGCTCATCAATACCTTGAAAGCTATCAATTTGCCATAGATAATCCTGTATCAAATCCCGATAAGTAGCTGAGGATTCTCCCTTGGATGATCTATTCACCGAAAACTGTCTGAATAATGACAAGATATTACGTGGCCGCGTTAAATTATTTGGCCGATTGCTAGGTAACATACTCAAACAACAGGCCGGCGAGGAAGTTTTTCGTGTTGTCGAAAAACTACGTAAAGAATTTCTTGCCCTGCGCAAAAAACCTGACGAGAAAGCCAAAAAAAAACTGGAAAACTTTATTGACCGGTTATCACCGGAAATTTTGACCCCTGTCATCCGGGCTTTCAATATTTACTTTAAACTGGTCAATATTGCTGAAACCCAGTTTCATCAGCATCAGCGTGAAACACTTTCCATGAATGGTGAAGAACCCTGGAAAGGCTCTTTTACCAACACGCTGCATCATTTTAAAGAAGCTGGTATGTCAGTTGAACAGCTCAGCAAACTTTTCAGCGAATGCATGTACATTCCAGTTTTCACTGCACACCCCACTGAATCCAAACGTCGCGTGGTGATGCACCAGTTAAGACATTTTCGCAGAACCAGTGAAAAGCTCTATCACCTTAAGCCTAAACAGCCTGATTACAAAAACGTCATTGAAGACCTTGAAAACCAGCTCGACATTATCTGGAAAACAGATGAAGTTCGCACAACGCGTCCCGAAGTTGGTCAGGAAATACGTCATGGTTTGCAATTTTTTGAAGAATCCATTTTTGCTGCGGTGCCTATTCTTTATCGCGATTTATTTGAAGCCACCCAACGGGTTTATTGTAAAAAAGAGCAGTGTCCACCTTTTAAAATTCCAAAGTTAATTCGCTTTGGTTCATGGATCGGTGGAGACCGGGATGGCAATCCGAATGTAACGCCTGAAGTGACAAAACTGGCGGTACGTTTAAATTCAGTTACCGTATTAAAAGAATACTGTCGACGTTGTGACACTCTGATTTCAGAGCTGACTTTTTCTGATCACTTCTGTGCACCAACGATTGAGTTTATCGAACGCGCTACTGAAGATGATGCCTTCCTGGAAAGCATTCCCAATACCAGGGAGAAAGTTTTTCGGCATGAGCCCTACCGCAGAAAGCTGTATACCATGCTAAAACGCCTGCAAAACAACATAGGCTATCTGCAGGCGCGCTTAAACGGCGAAAAGTCTGCCATTCAAAAAGGCTATGAAAATGAAGCGCAGTTTCTCAATGACCTGTACCTGATTCGTGACTCCCTGATCAGTCACAATGATGCTCCCGCAACCCGGGGCAATCTGCAGGACCTGATCTGGCTGGCTGAAACATTCGGTTTTTACCTGGTTCACCTTGATGTCAGGCAGGAATCAACCATTCATACTGATGCCGTCAGTGAAATTCTGTCCCAGTCAGATAAACCACACGACTATCAAAAACTCTCCGAAAGCAAAAAACTGCAACTGCTGGGTAAATTGGTTCGGGATCCTGATTTTAGTTATTCGCGCAAATCTCTTTCAGATGAAACCCTTCAGGTACTGGCTGTGTTTGACACCATCAAGGAGATGCGCAAGGAAGTCAGTCCCCAGGCTTTTGGCCAGTATGTTATCTCCATGACACACACTGCCAGTCACATCATGGAAGTGATGTTCCTGGCACGTTGTGCAGACCTGATTAATTTCAAGAAAAGTGGACCGGTATGTGGACTGGAAATTTCACCGTTGTTCGAAACTATTGAAGACCTCGAACATATTGTTCCCGTTCTGGAAAAACTGCTTTCCAACTCAGCATACAAAGACCTGATTGCCAGCATTGGCAATATCCAGGAAGTCATGCTGGGGTATTCCGATTCGGCCAAAGATGGCGGCATCACGGCTTCGGCCTGGAACCTTTACCGTGCGCAGGAACAAGTGATTGAAATCGGTAAAAAACATGACATACATATTCGCCTGTTTCATGGTCGTGGCGGCACAATTGGTCGAGGTGGCGGTCCAACCCATGATGCCATTCGCTCTCAGCCGGATGGTACGGTATCAGGCCAAATCAAGTTTACCGAGCAGGGAGAAGTACTGTCCTATAAATACAACAACATGGAAAATGCCGTCTATGAGCTTTCGATGGGCATTACCGGATTGTTAAATGCCAGTGCCCACCTGGTTTGTGACCAGAAACCGGATAAACCTGAATATCTCGAGATCATGAGCCATTTAGCTGAAACCGGAGAACAGCACTTCAGGGAACTGACCGAAAAGTCTGAAGGCTTCCTGGATTACTTTTATGAGGCCACACCGGTCTCAGAAATATCTCATCTCAATATTGGCTCACGTCCTTCCCACCGTTCCAAGGGAGACCGTTCAAAATCCTCTGTCAGGGCCATTGCCTGGGTATTTGGCTGGGCACAGTCAAGACAGACTCTGCCTGCCTGGTATGGTCTTGGCAAAGCGCTTGAAGAGTTTCGCAAGCAATCCCGGGGCAACCAGAAAAAGCTTAAGCAGATGTTTCAGAAATGGCCTTTCTTCAATGCCTTACTAAGTAACACCCAAATGGCACTGTTCAAGTCAGAAATGTCGATTGCTGCCGAATATGCCGGCTTATGTGAAGACCCGGAAACAGGCAAACGCATTTACAGGTTGATTAATGAAGAATACCAGCGCTGCTGCAAACAGATTCTTGATGTCACCGGTAACGACAAACTGGTTGCTGATAACCCTGTATTACAGTTATCGCTTAGCAGACGTGACCCGTACCTGGACCCCTTGAACTATATTCAGTTATCCCTTTTAAACCGTACCCGCAACGATGAAATAACCGAGCAGGAAAAAGCCAACTGGTTTACACCACTGCTCAGGTCTATTAATGCCATTGCTGCCGGTATGCGCAACACAGGTTAATCTGCACCAAAATGGCAATCCGTAAGGATTGCCGCCCTGTTTTCGTGCAAAACGATAAAGCCCGGTAAAACCTAAGCAATTGATTTTTCATTAAAACCCACTTGGCATGTTGATTGCTGACTATAAACGGTTATGAACAGTCAGCGGTTTATCGGTATTAATGCATGCGGTAACGTTATGTCGCTGTCCTGAATAATTCAGCTGAATAATTAACGGAAAATCTTCAATGGGAAAAGGAATATGGAAATTATTTTCGCCTTGATATCGCTACCTGAATTACCAAAGCCACTTGATGAAGGCATGAATAAATACAAAAAAACACACCAACCATGAAACATAAAACATGAAGCTGACCCCTTTTCACCTTCACCTGGAAGAACTTCACAAACAATTTCTCGAGCTTAGGGAAGGTAATGTAGCTGATTACATACCAGAACTTGCCAAAGTTGACCCGGATGAATTCGGCATAGTTATTGTCACTGTTGATGGCCACGTTTACCAGGTTGGCGACAGTCGCACTGAATTCAGTATCCAATCCATCTCCAAAGCCTTCACCTACGGCATCGCGCTTGAAGATAACGATCTTGAATTTGTCGAATCCAAGGTTGATGTAGAACCCTCTGGCGAGGCATTCAACTCCATCAGTCTTGAACCCGATACCGGCAGACCCAGAAACCCGATGATCAATGCCGGAGCCATTGCCACAAGTGGCATGGTTGCAGGCAATACCGGTGAAGAAAAAATCAACCACATTCTGGATGTATTTGAAAAATATACCGGGCGCAAACTGTCGGTCGATTTAGAGATATATGAATCTGAAAAATCTACCGGTCATCGTAACCGCGCCATTTCCCATCTTCTCAGAAACTACGACATTTTAGCCGGCGACCCCGAAGAAGTCCTTGATGTTTATTTCAGGCAATGCTCTATCAAGGTGACCTGCCGCGATCTGGCATTAATGGGAGCAACCCTGGCCAATGACGGCGTCAATCCAATCACAGGCATTCGCGCCCTGAATTCGATGCAAATTCCCAATGTGCTTGGTGTGATGGCATCCTGTGGCATGTACGACTATTCAGGCAACTGGATTTACAGAGTTGGTATGCCCGCTAAAAGCGGCGTTGGCGGCGGCATTGTTGCCGTGCTGCCCGGCCAGCTTGGACTGGCGGTTTTTTCACCGCGACTGGATGAGAAAGGCAATAGCGTAAGAGGCCTGGCTGTGTGCGAAATGGTATCGCGCACTTTTGATCTGCATATGCTGCAATCAACCCGAACCACAACTTCGTCAACCATACGACGCAATTACGATGGCAGCACAGTAAGGTCGAAGATATTACGTGACCAGTATGCCCAGGAAATTCTTAGCGAACACGGTCAGGGTATCAGGGTACTCGACCTGGCCGGTGATATGCAGTTTGTTTCTGCCGAACTTGTTATGCATGAAATCATGGCGCGAGAAAACCTGCCCACTCACGTCATCCTTAACTTCAAACATGTTTCTTCAATCAATCATGCGGCTGTTCAACAGTTATGCGATCTGACCATTCGACTTAACCATGAAGGCAGTAAACTGATATTTATAGAAATACCCAAAAGCTTTGGCCTGACCAATAAACTAAAAGCCATGCTGCCTGATGAAACTGCCTGGCCGGAAATGGGGTTTGATGACATCGATCATGCGCTTGAGAGTTGTGAGAATGATTTACTCGAAAGGTATGAGTGGCAACCCTCGGTAATGAATCAGAAAGGACAGCCCTCTTCCCAACCAATCTTATCGGACATGACGACAGAAGAACTGCAGTTCATTTCAAGCCTGATGCAAAGCCAGGTCTTTGAAGCCGATCAAGTCATATGCAAGGAAGGTGACCCTGCAGATAAATTGTTTTTTGTTGAAGAAGGACAGGTCAGTGTCTGGGTGAATGTGCTTGTTTCGGTCAGCAAGAAAAAGAAAAAACGCATTAACGTTATTGGTGAAGGTTTTGCTTTCGGTGAAGGTGCTCTGCTGGGTGCCGAAAGCAGAATTGCCGACATTGTCGCCGACCAGAAATCCATTGTTTCCTGGTTTGACACCCATCAATTGTTTGACAATAACTCAAGTATCGCCCTAAATATACAGAAGAAACTTTATAAAAACCTTGCCATTGAAACTTTCCACAAGCTTGAATGGACCAACAAGGAAATAAAAAGCCTTATGCAATAATATGCCATGAATGGCTCCAGGTAACACTTATGAAAATAGATACTCTGTCCCGAGATGGTCAGACAATAAAACTTTCCTTGAGCGGACGTCTTGATATGGTTGGCAACCAGATATTTGAAATGGAGTTACCCGGTCTGCTTTCAACTGATCACAAGTCAGTCATGCTTGATATTTCCGACCTTGATTTTATTGCCTCAATTGGCCTAAGGACACTGGTTTCAAAAGCCAAGGAACTGGCTAAACATGGAGGCCAACTTATTCTTTGTAATCCCCAGGACCTTGTAAAAAACATTTTAATAACGTCCGGGCTGGAACTAATCATAAAAATTCAGGATAGCTGCGAAAGCTAGGCAACACTTAGGCAACACCCCGCAGATTGGCCGCCTGGTTTCTTTCAGGCACACGATGTCCAGGTAATTTCTTGAGTAACAGTGATGAAGCTGACATTTTCAACGGTTTTCTAATACCCATGAGTTGCAGCACGGTAGGTGCAACATTGGAAAGACCTCCTGATGATGACAGTTGCCAGTTATCTTCATCAATAATCATGCAGGGCACCGGATAAGTTGTATGCTGGGTATGTGGTTCACCGGTAAAAGGATCAATCATTTCCTCACAGTTACCATGATCAGCCGTTAATACTACCGAGTAACCTGCCGTTTCACAGGCATTTAATACACGGTTAACTTCGCGGTCGAGTGTTTCTACCGCCTCTATAACAGCATGCCGTTTGGCCGTATGACCTACCATGTCGCCATTGGCAAAATTCACCACCATAAAACCATATACACCTTCACTTATCGCACCAATGACAGCATCAGCAACTTCTTTGGCACTCATCGAAGGTTTCAGGTCATAGGTTGCCACTTTGGGTGAAGGCACCAGAAAATGCTTTTCTCCATCGTATGTTGTTGTTTGACCACCATTAAAGAAATAAGTCACGTGCGCATATTTCTCAGTCTCTGCACAATGAAATTGAGACAATCCATTCTGACTCAGCACCTGGGCTAATGTGGTTTCCGGTTTTTCAGGAACAAAAGCATAAGGAAAAGGCATGCTCGCATCATAGGGCATCATGCAGCTCAGGTTTACCAGGCCGGCATCACCTCGGTCAAAACCATCAAACTGTTCATACGCCAGTGCCGCGGCCAGCTGTTGTGGTCGATCTTTCCTGAAATTAAAAAATATGACCGCATCATCTTCCATCATCGGTTCAAAGGTAGACAGCAGGATTGGCTTGATAAATTCATCAGTATCACCGGCTGCGTAAGCTGCCTTGATGGCAGTTTCAGCACACTGGCCTTTTTCCCCTTTTGAAAGGCGCAATGCCCGCCATGCCAGTTCAGTACGCTCCCAACGCTTGTCTCTATCCATTGCATAATAACGCCCGGTAATACTGGCAATAGCACCGCCACTTTCATGCAGTTGTTTTTCGATCTCGGGAATAAAATACATTGCAGATTGAGGCAGGGTGTCACGACCGTCAGTAATCATATGCAGTAAAGGTCTTGCACCACGTTGCCGGCACATTTCGATCAATGCCTGTAAATGATCAAGATGACTGTGAACACCACCATCTGAAACAAGGCCAATAAGATGCACAGGACGTTGTTTTGACCTGGCATGATCTATTGCTGCCAGAAAGGTTTCATTATTGTAAAACTCGCCTGAAAGGATAGCGTCACTGATACAAACGGCATCCTGGCGAATAATACTGCCAGCGCCAAGCGTAAGATGACCAACTTCCGAATTGCCCATCTGGCCATCTGGCAACCCGACTGAAGGGCCGGATGCATTAAGTGTAGTGTGGGGATAACGACTGAAATAATTATCCAGCGAAGTCGTTGTTGCCTGGGCTACCGCGTTGTTTGTCTTACTTGGATTCGTGCCAAAGCCATCAAGAATTACAAGCACCACAGGTTTTCTTGGAACTCCTGATATCGTCAACATATATGTTTACGCGGGATCAAAATGATTCATAGTCACTTAGACCAAACAAGAAACATGCCACCCTTAAATTCAGGCACATTGAAGGGATTATTTCAAAAAAACAGTTAAAAAGCCTGAAGAAAACGCACCAGAAAAGTGCGATCTTAAGTGCAAATGATTAGTTATTGTGCAAAAGTGCCCGGGTTACTCGCGCTAAACTCGCGCTAATCCTGATACTACTTGTGAATATCAAAATCAGATTGTGTACCGTAGGCCTGAACCTGCTGCTGTTGTTGAACCTGTTGTTGAGCCTGTTGCTGAATTTGTTGCTGTACCTGCTGCAAAGGCATTTCAGTCTGTTGAGGATTCCATTGCATGGAAGGCAGACGCTGAAAAACCTGGTTAATACCATCATTCCAGGATTTTCTGAGGTTTATTAAATAGGGATCAGCTTCATCAAAAGTGCATCGACAATTAAGCTTTAAATCGTTTTGCTTATAGGTGGAAACTTCAAATGGAGGACCTACAGTGATATTGGAACGAGTTGTTGCATCAAGAGAAACAAGGCACAAACGCGCACCTTCATCCAGGTTTAAATCAGGCCGAACAATTCGGTCAAGCCCGGGCTTGCCATATTTACTTTCACCAATTTGCAGATAAGGGGTTTCAGGCGATGCTGCAATGTAATTACCCTGAGGGTAAATCAACATCAAGCCATGTTCTTCACCTGCTATCTGGCCTCCGAGTAACAGTGTAGTCTCACCGTTAACGCCAGTTGAGTTCAATGCAGTATTATGCTCCTGTTGAACCTCCTGGCTGAGTTTGCCCAGGTATTCCGCCGCCTCGAACAGGTAACGAACATTGGTTAAGTTCGGGCCATTTCCCGGATAATCGATATCCCTTTTAATGTGATTCATTACTTCCTGCGTCGTCGCAAGATTACCAGCAGACAGAATTACAAAGATACGATCATTGGCAGGCTGAAAAACATGCATTTTGCTGTAGCTGGTCACATAATCGACACCCGCATTGGTTCTTGAATCTGAGGCAAATACCAGCCCCTCGTTCAAACGCAATCCGACACAATAAGTCATGCAGTCCCCCAGATATAGAACCCAAACACACAAAAAGGCATGGATATTGAATAATTTTCAGAATTAACCAAGTAGTGCTTTCAACTGTAACCAATCTTTGCTAATAATACATCAAAACCTTGATGTGCCAAGGACAAAACATGTCAATCCAAGTCGCCCTCCACCATCGTACTGAATATCATTTTGACCGAATGGTGACATTGTCACCTCATATCATCAGGTTACGCCCTGCTCCGCACACGCGCACACCGATTCATCATTATTCCCTCAAGGTTGAACCATCGGAACAGTTTTTAAACTGGCAGCAGGACCCTTTTGGCAATTTCATGGCCCGCCTGGTATTTCCGGAACAAACCAAAAAACTGGTTATCGATGTCAGCCTGGTTGCCGAACTGGTGAAAATCAACCCGTTTGATTTTTTTGTAGAAGACATCGCTAAACACTACCCTTTTGAATATCCAGACCAGTTAAAGAAGGAACTGGCGCCTTATTTTGAAAAAACGGAAGAAGGTGCGCTTCTCAAAGACTGGTTGAAAAAACATCAATCAGGTAAAAAAAAGATTGTCGACTTTCTGGTAGAGCTTAACCAGCAACTCGAAAATGATATTGAATATTCCATTCGTATGGAACCGGGAGTTCAGACCTGTGAGCAGACTCTTGGCCGTGGCATAGGCTCCTGCCGCGACAGTGCCTGGCTGCTGGTGCAGATTCTGCGTCATATGGGACTGGCAGCACGTTTTGTTTCAGGTTACCTGGTACAGCTAACCGCAGATGTTAAATCACTGGATGGACCATCCGGACCAGAAGCCGACTTCACTGATTTACATGCCTGGACCGAAGTCTACGTACCCGGTGCTGGCTGGATTGGGCTTGATCCGACATCAGGCCTGTTTGCCGGTGAAGGTCATATCCCGTTAGCCTGTACAGCGGATCCAGTCAGTGCTGCACCGGTAGATGGTGCCACTGACGAGTGTAAAGTTGAGTTTGATTTTGTTAACGAAGTAACCCGCATCAAGGAAGACCCGCGTGTTACCAAGCCCTACACGGATGACCAGTGGCAACAGGTCATGCAACTTGGCAAACAGGTTGATAATGAACTTGAGATTAACGATGTCCGCCTGACGATGGGGGGTGAACCCACCTTTGTTTCGATTGACGATATGGATGGTGCCCAATGGAACACCGAAGCATTGGGGGAAGATAAATTAAGACTTGCCGGCAACCTGTTTAGAAGACTCTGGGACAAGTTTGCACCCGGAGGCGTGTTGCACCACGGACAGGGTAAATGGTACCCCGGTGAGCAACTACCACGCTGGGCATTACACTGTTACTGGCGTGATGATGGCGAACCTATCTGGCAGAATAAATCCTTACTGATCAACCCTGCCACCCCCGGAAACACAGAAATCGATCAGGCCAACAGTTTTGCTAAAGCGCTGGCAAAGCAACTGGATATCAAAACCGATAACATCACCCCCGGATACGAAGATGTGCTCTATTACCTTTGGAAAGAAGGTACGTTACCGGTTAACGTCGATGTCCTGAAAAACAAACTCGATGATGAGATTGAACGTAAACGTCTGTTAAAGGTTTTTGAAAAAGGTCTGGATAAAATCACCGGTTTTGTACTGCCAGTTGCCTGGGAACCGGTTAAAAAATCCTGGATCAGTTCAAAGTGGCAGTTCAGGCGTGAGCATATGTTCCTGGTACCGGGCGATTCTCCAATGGGATATCGCCTGCCGCTTGATTCCCTGATCTGGGAAAAACCTGCTAAACGTCAAAAAATCATTGAGGCAGATCCCTTTGCGCAAAAAGAAAAACTGCCCGGGCCTGTCAGCAAACGTTATACACAGTATTCACATGGCGCAGCTCAGGATGATCATGGCTTACAGCACCAGCAAGCCGCTGATGAAGAGCTTGAGGACAGCCTGTTTGTCAGAACGGCTTTATGCATAGAGCCAAGAAATAATCATCTGCACATCTTTTTGCCACCGCTGACTGATCTAAATCACTGGCTGGAATTACTGCATACTATTGAGTCTGTTGCTGAAGACTTATCCCAGCCTATAGTGATTGAAGGCTATGAAGCCCCCCGGGATGAGCGCTTAAAAAGATTTTCCATTACACCAGATCCCGGGGTTATCGAAGTTAATATTCATCCGGCCAACGACTGGAATGAGTTGGTGGAACATACTGAAATACTTTATGAAGAAGCCCGACAATCCCGACTCGGCACCGAGAAGTTCATGCTTGATGGCAGGCATACCGGAACAGGTGGCGGCAACCATGTCACACTTGGCGGTAACTCACCTGCCAACAGCCCGATGCTGCGCAAACCGGATGTTCTCGGCAGCCTGATCAGGTACTGGCAAAACCACCCTTCCTTGTCTTATCTTTTCTCTGGCATGTTTATTGGTCCGACATCCCAGGCACCACGCGTTGATGAAGCCAGGGATGACAGCCTTTATGAACTGGAAATTGCACTGCAGAACCTGCCTGGTGGTGAATCACACTCTCCCTGGGTAATAGACCGCGTGCTGCGCAATCTGCTTGCCGATATGACCGGTAACACCCACCGTTCAGAATTCTGCATCGACAAGCTTTATTCTCCTGATTCAGCTTCCGGCCGTCTGGGCCTGGTTGAATTTCGGGGTTTTGAAATGCCGCCTCACGCAAGGATGTCACTGGTACAAAACCTGCTGCTCAGAACCCTGGTATCGCGTTTCTGGCAAACACCCTATGAAGAAACCCCGGTTCGCTGGGGTACGGAACTTCATGACCGATTTATGCTGCCCCACTACGTAGAAAGGGATGCACATGATGTGGTTTCTGACCTGCAACGCTGGGGGTATGGTTTTGATCATAGCTGGCTTGACCCATTTGTGGAGTTTCGTTTCCCACGCTACGGCTCACTGCAAGTCGGGGATGTTGAATTTGAGTTACGCTTCGCCATAGAACCCTGGAATGTCCTTGGTGAAGAAGTCACTGGTCAGGGTACCGCACGTTTCGTAGATTCTTCGGTCGAAAGGTTACAATTGCGTGTAAGAGGCATGACAGATTCGCGCCACTATGTAGCATGCAACGGCGAACGTGTTCCATTACGGTGCACGGGAGAGCGTGGTGAGTTTGTTGCTGGCGTAAGATTCAAGGCCTGGAATCCCCCTTCAGGATTACATCCAACCATACCCGTTCAAGCGCCGCTTATATTTGATTTAATTGATGGCTGGAATAAAACCTCGTTGGGCGGCTGCACATACCATGTCGAACATCCCGGTGGCCTGAACTCAAGCGACTTTCCGATCAATGCATTTGCGGCAGAATCGCGCAGGCTGGCACGATTCTGGCAACACGGCCATTCACATGGACAAATAGATATACCTGAATCAAAGGCAAACCCGGATCATCCGTATACGCTTGATTTAAGGTTTAAGCAAAATAAGAACTGAACATCATGGCGATTGATCTGACCCAATACAAAACGGACTTCTACGACGAGATGCTCGCCGCGGCAAACCGTTCCCGTACCTTTGCCAAAACCATTGTCCAGCAACTTCGCAGCATGGACGAAGACGAGCTATCCCTGCGTCAGGATGCGGCTGATCTTGCCATCAAGGAAATGGGCATTACCTTTACGGTCTATAACGATGAAGATGGCGGCATGATAGACCGCAGTTGGCCATTTGATATCGTACCCCGCATTATCCCTAAATCTGAATGGGACAGCATTGAAGCCGGACTGATCCAACGGGTCAAAGCCCTTAACCTGTTTATTAACGATCTATATAACGATCAGCAAATCATTAAAGACGGTGTCTTTCCTAAAGAAGTCTTAAAAGATTCCAAAAACTTCAGGCCTCAATGTGTTGGCGTAAACCCACCCAACGGTGTCTGGGCACATATATGCGGTTCAGACCTGGTACGTGATTCAGATGGCGTTATGTACGTTCTGGAAGACAACCTGCGTGTACCTTCCGGTGTGTCATATATGCTGGAAAACCGTCTTATCACCAAACGTGTCTTTCCAGAACTTTTTGAAAGCTATGCACCTTTACCGGTTGATGACTACCCTACCCAGCTTTATGAAATGCTTGCCGGACTGCAGTCTTCAAACAAGAAACGTCCGGCAATTGCAGTGCTTACTCCCGGTATCTACAACTCGGCTTACTTTGAACATGCCTATCTCGCATTACAGATGGGTGCCGAACTGGTACAGGGCTCTGACCTGTTC
The DNA here is from genome assembly GCA_937926265.1 of uncultured Gammaproteobacteria bacterium. GTDB lineage: Bacteria > Pseudomonadota > Gammaproteobacteria > Chromatiales > Chromatiaceae > JABDQZ01. The sequence goes on along the minus strand of CALAZS010000040.1, from coordinate 2,912 downwards.
GTAGATAAAGACGACTGTGTTTACATGAAAACTGTAGCCGGGCCGCAACGGGTTGATGTTATCTATCGCCGTATCGACGATGAATTCATGGACCCTGAAGTATTTAACAAGGAATCAATGCTTGGCGTACCTGGCCTGATGCGAGCTTGGAAAGCCGGTAATGTCGGCCTTGCCAATGCGCCAGGTGCCGGTGTTGCCGATGACAAAGTCGTTTATGCCTTTGTTCCGGAAATCATTCGCTATTACCTCAATGAAGAACCCGGCATTCCGAATGTGCCAACTTACCGTTGCATGTACAAGGATGAAAAAGAGTATGTCCTCGACAACCTCGACAAGCTGGTAGTAAAACCGGCCAATGAGTCGGGTGGCTATGGCATGTTAATTGGCCCCAACGCCACCAAAGCCGAGCGGGCTACATTTGCCGGGCTTATTAAAAGCAACCCAAGAAATTACATAGCCCAGCCAACCCTGGGTATTTCTACTGTTCCCACCGTGATAGGTAAAAAAGTGGAACCAAGGCATGTTGATTTGCGCCCTTTTATTTTAAGTGGCAGGAAAACCACGGTCACAACCGGCGGCTTAACCCGTGTTGCCCTGCGTAAAGGCTCACTCGTGGTTAATTCCTCACAGGGTGGTGGTTCGAAAGACACCTGGATCGTTGATATGGAAGATGGTGATTAAACATGCTTTCCAGAGTTGCTGAAAATATTTACTGGCTGGCACGTTATGTTGAACGCGCTGAAAATGTTGCGCGTCTGATAAAAGTTAACAGCCAGCTTGTCCTTGATACACCCAAAGGCATTACACCAGGATGGGAACCACTGGTTAATATCACCGGTCTTGATGAGATATTCACCGACAATTACGCAGATGCCAGTGAACGCAACGTGGTTAAGTTCTTAATTGAAGATAATAATAACCCGAGTTCAATTGTCAGCTGTTTATGTTATGCACGGGAAAATTGCCGAACAGTACGGGAAGCCCTGCCACGTTCAGCCTGGGAATTATTGAATGAACTTAATATGTTTGTTCAAGAAAATGCACGCAACGGCATAACCAAAAAGGGCCGTGAAGATTTTCTTAATGATGTCATAGCCGGATCACAGCAATTTAATGGCCTGATCGGTTCAGTACTTTACCGTGATGAAGGCTATCATTTTGCCCGCATTGGCAGGAACCTTGAACGCTCGGACATGACGACTCGTATTATTGATGTGCGTTCTACAGATCTTTTTGACGATGACCTGATCGAATCGAGAACCCTGGATGCATTGCAGTGGATCAGTGTATTGAAATCCATGTCCGGTTATCAAAGCTTTCGTCGCCAGGTTCAGATTCGTGTCAGTCGCGCACCGGTACTTGATTACCTGTTCACAGAAATGTTATTTCCCCGCTCAGTACTGCACTGCCTGGGATCAGTTGAGGAAAGCGTTGCAACCTTTGTAAACTCCAAAAAGACACTGGCATCTATTCGCAAAACAGCCAAAATTATTTCAGGTATAAAAACAGAAAACATACCCAAGTCTGAACTGCATGAAAGCATTGATGAAATTCAACTGGGCATTACTCACATTCACCAGGCCCTGAGCGAAAGCTACTTCCTCTAATCCAGCTGTTTATCCAATAAAATTTTCTTTGGGTTATTTCCGGATGTTTTGTGGTTCTATTATTTAATACTAATTTCATAGACTCAAGTTGGCTTTAAAAGCCAATACATAATTAAATATTAAAAGTGAGGGAACTATGAAAAAATATTTTTTAACTATCGCATTTTTGTCTACACTGCTGTTATCAGCATTTACCTTTGCCAACACCCCAAGTCCTGAGGGAGCCCAGCTCTACATCATTTCACCAACTAATGGTGAAACAGTTACTTCACCAGTAACCGTTAAATTTGGTTTAAAAGGTATGGGTGTAGCACCAGCTGGTGTTGAAAAGAAAAATACCGGTCACCATCATTTGATAGTTAATGGCGACTTACCACCACTGGACCAGCCAATGGGTAAAGGCATAAAACATTTTGGTGGAGGCCAAACTGAAACAAGTGTGGAGCTAGCTCCAGGTAAACATACTCTTCAGCTGATTTTAGGCAATCATCTGCACATTCCACACAACCCACCAGTGATCTCTGAAAAAATAGAAATCACCGTAAAATAATTTTCACTCTAAGGCTATAGCAACCTGCTATAGCCTTTCAAAATATTGCTAAATCCTCCATAGCGTCTAGGATTAAAGCTATTGATTTTTGATTGGATTAGCAATGAACCAGGTTTTTGATCTTTTAATTGTTGGTGGCGGAGTCAGCGGTTCTGCACTGCTTTACCTTACAAGCCATTATTCCGATATAAAGCATGTATGCATGCTGGAAAAGTATGCAGCACCGGCCCGCGTTAACTCTCTGCATAGTAATAACAGCCAAACACTTCACTGCGGCGATATAGAAACAAACTACAAACTTGAGAAAGCACTTAAAGTTCAACGTGCTGCTCGCATGGTGGAGAACTACGCTACTTCGCAACCTGATATTGATCATTTAATCTTTAAATATTCCAAGATGGTTTTAGGTGTTGGCGAGAAGGAATGCCATAAACTGCGTGAACGTTTTGAAATGCTTTCACCTCATTATCCCCGATTAAATTTAATGGAGGCAAAAGACATAGCCCGTCTTGAACCTGCCGTTGCCTACTCGAACAGCAGTATGAGGCCAGAAGAAATTGTTGGCCTGGGTTCAGAAGATGAATATACAGCGGTAAACTTTGAAGCCCTGGCACGTTCATTTGTGCGGCAGGCACAACGCCACCCGGAAAAAGATATTAACGTTGAATACAATCAACGCGTCAAACATATCAAAAAACAGAATGACCTGTTTGTCATAGAAACCAATAAAACCTGTTTCAGAACCAAAAGCATTG
>CALAZS010000039.1 GCA_937926265.1 uncultured Gammaproteobacteria bacterium | reverse complement strand
GTAGGGCAGAAAAATCGCCAAAAGCAGAATGAACATCGCCAGCAGCATGTTCTCCAATCCAACCAGGGCGACCAGGCCAAATGCCAGAACCATTGATGCCGTGCAGTCAATCACAGTGTCCCGGATCATTTTTGAGCGGTTTTCATTCGTTGTTTTAAACAAAACCATCAAAATTGGCGGCAGATAATGCAACGGTGCATAAAAACCAATAATAATGATCCAGATGATTGTGTCGTCCATAATTGCCTGCCAGACGCTGATTTTTCCAATATTGGCCTAATGTTGATCCCGTTTAGATCAGTTATGATAGCATTAACCGGCTGTTTAATATGGAGAATTATCAATGAGTCAATGTCCCTGCGGTTCGGGCCTGGAATTTGCCGATTGCTGTGATCCTTTCATCAAGGGTGACAGGTATCCGGAGACTGCTGAAAAACTGATGCGTTCGCGTTACAGCGCTTATGCCACGGTAAACATGGAATACCTGCACGATAGCCTGCATCCTGACCATCGGGCTGACCACGACGTCAATGCAGCCAGGAAATGGGCTACCGATTCAGACTGGCTGGGCCTGGAAATTCTTGCCACTGACAAGGGTGGTGAAAATGATAAAACCGGTACCGTTGAGTTCAGGGCGAACTACCGTGAAAAAGGCATAATTCGACAACTGCACGAAATCAGCCGTTTCGAGAGGGTTGAGGGTCACTGGACTTATGTTGACGGTGACCTGCCAAAACCTGAAACTGTTCGAAATGAAAAGAAAGTAGGCCGAAATGACCCTTGTCCCTGTGGTTCAGGTAAAAAATATAAAAAATGCTGTGGTGCCTAAAGACTCATTAAAAGCGACCGATACCTATTCTATGAATTTAAAGCTCATCACATGCTTAATACTTGGTTTAATGCTGCCGTTGTCAGTAACAGCTGACATATACAAGTACACGGACGCTGAAGGTCGCATATACCTTACCGATGAACCGATGTATGGTCATTACCGCCTGCTGCAGCGAATAAGTACCAATGGCAGGGTAGTCAAACCAGCTCGTTCCGGAAAATCAAAAGTCAATTATTCAGCGCTGGAACAGAACAGGCAGCGATTTTCTTCGCTGATTGAAGAAGTTGCGCAGGAAACCCTGTTGCGTCCCGAGTTACTTCATGCCGTTATTCGCGCTGAATCAGCTTATGACCCAGATGCCGTATCCGTAAAAGGTGCAGTTGGCTTAATGCAGTTAATGCCAGCGACTGCCGAGCGTTATGGCGTATCTGACAGAAACAATCCACAGCAAAATGTCAGGGGTGGTGCCAACTACCTGAAAGATCTGCTGATCATGTTTGAGTTCGATTTGAAGCTGGCAATCGCCGCATACAATGCCGGTGAAAATGCCGTGATTCGTTCTGGCAACAAAATTCCCAATTACAAGGAAACGCGCAACTATGTTGCCAAGGTATTGAAGTTCTACAGGCAAAATCGCTTTGGCAACAGTTAACCCCCTATTCAAGAGCTCACATTGTTTAAATTAAAAAGATATTTTCTTTACACCGGTGGCGCAGCCTTTATTGCTTTTACCTTGATCTTTTTATTTGGTGTATACAACAGGGATATGTCCAATCTTGAGCGGATTGGAGAACGCGAAAATATCATTCTCGCTAGTTTTCTGGCCAAAATCCTTCAACCCCAAATTGAGAAATTTCTATCGGCTCCAACTTTTGATGAAAACTATCTCAAACAGTCAGATGAGCGTGCTGAGATTGACAATTCCCTTAAAGAGTTTTCAAACAGTCATGCAATCCTGAAAGTCAAAATATTCAATCCGGATGGCATTACACTTTACTCTACTAATGAAGAAGAGATTGGTGTTAAAAAAACCGGAAGCCAGGCGATTGCGGATGCAATAAATTTATCTAAAAACACCAGTGAAATGGCCCTGAAAGGTAGTTTTAAAACATTTTCAGGCGAATTATTAAACAGGGACATTGTTGAGACCTATATCCCAATTAAAAACGGGCAAGGAAAAGTTGTCGCGATTTTTGAATTGTATTCAGACGTGACTGATCTGGTAAAGCAGTCCGAGAGTAACCTTTACCGGGATTTTGGCTTATTGATAACCGGCTACCTGGCACTGTTCTTATTGATATACCTGCTTGTCAGTCGGGCAGATAAAATTATTAAGCAGCAATATTCCAAGCTTGATGAAGTCAACAGGAAACTGGAATTTGCTAATGAAAACCTGGAGACTTCAGTTAGCGAACGTACCAGTGAATTGCAGCACACCATTGAAAAATTAAACGCTGAAATAAGTGACAGGCGTGAAGCTCAAAATGCCAACCAGGCAAAATCAGAATTTCTTTCCAGCATGAGTCATGAACTGCGTACCCCGCTTAATGCCATTATTGGTTTTAGCCAGATTCTGGAAGTCAGTGACAACCTGGACGAAGACGACCAGGACAATGTTAAAGAGATTAACAAGGCTGGAAACCATTTGCTCAAATTGATTAACGAGATCCTTGATCTTTCAAAAATTGAGGCAGGCAAGATTGAGTTATCGATTGAAAAGGTGGAACTTGAGTCACTTACCCTGGAGTGTGTTTCACTGATCCAGCCCTTTGCCAACAAACATAATATAGAACTTGAATATGATATTGGCACGGCAATGGCAGTCAGTGCTGATTACACCCGCTTAAAACAGTGCCTGTTAAACCTTTTGTCAAACGCAGTTAAATACAATAAGGAAAATGGTCGGGTAGATTTGAATATCTCTGTTAATCAGCAGAAAGACAAAATTTTATTTTCTGTCAAAGACACTGGTAATGGTTTAACAAAAGAACAAATAGACCAGCTTTTTGATCCTTTCAACAGGCTAAATGCTGAAAATAGTGCGATTGAAGGTACCGGGATTGGCCTGACTATTACCAGGAAAATTGTTGACTTGATGGATGGTGCGATACAGGTTGAAAGTGAAGTCGGCAAGGGCAGTATCTTCACAATCGAGTTGCCAGCACTCCAGCAGGAAGCGGCAACACAGATCGAAGAATTAAACGATGCTGTCAGCGAGTCAATGAATGAAGAAGCCGTTGAGACTTCTGAAAAATCTACAGTGTTATACATTGAGGATAACCCGGCCAATATCAAGCTGGTTTCACGGGCAATGGCCTCAAGAAAAAATATTCAACTACTGACGGCTCATTTGCCGGAGTTGGGTCTTGAATACGCCAGCAAACATAAACCGGATTTGATCCTGCTTGATATCAATATGCCAGGTATGGATGGCTACCAGGTGCTGGAAAAAATTAAAAATGACCCACAAATATCCGCTACGCCGGTGTTTGCTGTAACAGCCAATGCCATGCCCAAAGATATTGAAAGAGGTAAACAGGCCGGTTTTAACGAGTATCTGACCAAGCCACTGGACATTCCTGCGTTTTATCAGACTTTGGATGCCTACCTGAAATGACAGATTTAAATGATTTCAATAATCTGATCCTTGAGCATTACCGTTGGAAAGGAAAAATGGAGGAATACCTTGAAAACGATGGTAATGCACTAACTGATTATGACCTTTTAAAAGACTATCATGCCTGTGCGCTGGGACAATGGATTGATGCAAACAGTGAATCAGCGATCTCAGGTGAAGAGGTTTTTCAGCAACTCGTTGAACACCATAAACAGTTCCACATGTTGGCAGATCAGATTTATCTGTTGGTACAACAAGGCAATAAAGCTGAAACAGAAAAAGAAAAATATTATGAAATATCCGATAAACTGTTTGAAGCTATGGAGCAAATCCAGGTATTACAAAATAATGGAACAACTTAAGGTTTTCGTCTGCTCATAACTATACCAGTTTAGAACCACAGTAATTTCACGATAAAGATGCTTAGTGTTACGAAAAGGATCCGGCGAATCCAATCTTCGCCTTTACTAATTGTTGTATGAGCTCCCAACCAACCTCCTGTCATCATGCCGATAGCCAGAGCAATACCGGTAACCCACAAAATTTCTATTTGTGAAGCGAAAACGATTAAGGCGATGATGGTGTATACAAGTACAACAAACACCTTGTACATATTAACTTTGACAAGATCAAAACCCATTACCCTGTGAAGAATTGGCATCAATATAAAACCTACGCCAATCTGAATCATTCCTCCCCAAAAGCCTGCTCCAACCATAAGCACATGCCCAAGGAATAAGCGCTTTGGTTCAGAGTTTTGGGCAGACTTGGCAGTAGCAATTTTTTTGCCTGTCGCCATCATCAGCATTACCAGTAGCATCACTAATGCCAGTAATCGGTCAAACCATTCTCCATCAAGATTTACTCCAACCATTGCGCCGCCTACGGCACCAATTGAAGCAGCAAAAGCCAGTGAAAATCCGAGTTTAAAATCTGAATGGCCTTTCTTGAAAAAGGTAGTGACGGCTGCAATATTCTGCATCAAGATACCAATACGGTTGGTAGCATTGGCAACAGGGCCTGGAATGCCCATGAACAACATGACGGGGACTGTCAGGAGAGAACCTCCTCCAGCCATAACATTTAACCAGCCTGCCAGAACTCCTATTATTGTGAGCCCGGTCAACTCTATTAGATCCAATTTAAGTGAACCCCATTAATCCAGGCAACCACAATACTATTCCAGGCATTGCCACCAGCGCTGCGATAGTGATGCCATCAGCAATAAAAAATGGCATTACACCTCTAAACACATCCTGCACACTGCATTCGGGGCGTACTCCGGCAACCACAAAACAATTTAACCCAATCGGTGGTGTGATAAGACAAAACTCGGCCATTTTAACGATGATCACTCCAAACCAGATTGAACAGCCAACAGCTGATACTCCAAATGCTGAAGCCTCTGCTGTGACATCAGGGCCTCCATTCAGGGCAATCACTGCTGGATAAACAACAGGCAACGTCAGCAACAACATACCTATCGCATCCATAAACATACCCAGTATCGCGTAGGCAAGCAGTATCATTACCAGGATCATCATTGGACTGTAATCCAGACTGGTAAGCCAGTCTGAAAATGCTGTGGGCAAGTCTGCAAACCCCAGGAAGCGGACGTAAAGCAGAACTCCCCAGATGATGGAAAATATCATCACAGTAAGTTTGGCTGTTTCCATCAGGGCGCCCTTGAGGTCACCCATGCTCATGCCTTTATATAAAGCCATACACAGGATAACAAACGCTCCCAAAGACCCGGCTTCAGTTGGCGTACCTATGCCACCATATATACAAACAACAATGATTCCAACAACCAGGAAAATTGGGAATGCGCCTGGAATGGTCTCAAAGCGTTCTTTCCAGCTAAAGCCCTTCACCGGTGGACCAAAATTCTTTTTTAACGTCGCCATCGAGACAACCAGGGCTGCATAAACAAGAGCCGAAAAAGCCCCGGGTATAAAACCAGCCATCAGCAAAGCCCCGACGTCCTGCTCAACGATAATGGCATAGATAACAAGTATCGCAGAAGGAGGGATCAGTGAAGCCAGTGTGCCACTGGCTGCCACCACGCCAGCAGCAAAACGCTTGTCGTAACCCAGTTTTAACATCTCCGGCACCGCGATTCGGGCGAAGACTGCCGAGGTCGCTACAGAGGCGCCTGAAACTGCTGCAAAACCTGCGGCTGAAAAAACTGTCGCCACTCCCATGCCGCCAGGTAACCAGCCGACCCAGCGTTTGGCTGCTTCGAACAAGGCACGTGTCAGTCCTGCATGATAAGCAAGAAAACCAATAAGAATGAATGTCGGGATAAGTGATAATGCCAATGTCGAGACTTTGGAGTGGGGAATGGTACCTGCCATCTTCATTGCTACCATAAAGCCCTTTTCAAAGCCCATGCGTGCGGAAAATATCCAAAGCAACCCAATAAAGCCAGCTATTGCTGCTGCAAAAGCCACCCTGACACCAATGACAACCAGTACAAGCATGAAGCCTGTGACCCAGAGCCCGATAGAAATGGAGTCCATCTGACCCATTGTTTCAAACAGACTCACTTCTGATCTCCTGATAGAGATTCTGCTTCAGCGGCGGCAACCGCTGCGGCATCTTCGATAAGTGGTACGGCCACTGGACGGTCTTCGCCTTTGCGAAACGCGCGAGCGTAACCCCATATCTGTAAAACAAGACGTAATGCCAACACACTTAAGGCAACGGGAATCACAAGTTTGGCAGGCCACGTAGGCAAATTGATATCCAGTGAAGAGTCACCGATCTGGTACGCTCTAAGGAAATGCAGCCATGAGCCATAAATCAGCACAAGCGTTATTCCCAGCATCAGTACAACAGAAACCAGTTCAGTAAACCACAATGCTCTGCCATGAATATGACCTACCACAATGTCCATTCGGATATGACCACCCTGACGCTGGGTATAGGCTATTCCGAGAAAAGCAAAAAAAGCCATGGCCTGTTCGACCCAGTCGATATAACCGGAAATGGGTAAAGAAAAAAACCAACGGCCGAGGATATTGGTAGTAGCCAGTAAAACAAGTAGAAAAATGACCAGACCACCAATAAACGTCAGCAATGATTCCAGCTTAAAATAGAGTCTATCGAGCTTGCTTAACGCGGTATTATCTTCAAGAACGGTACTCGAGCCAGCCATAGCAGATCCTTTATAAAAAAACCGCACCCTTATAGAGTGCGGCTTTTAAATTTAACAAGACTTAAATTGCCTCAATTTATTCGTTGTAAAGAGACTCAGTAAACTCAAACAGGGTTTTCGAATCAAACTTGGAGGCATTGTTTTTTACCCAGTCTTCACGAACTGATGCTGCCAATTTGTTGAGTTCAGCTGTCTGCTCAGGTGTGAAAGTAATCTGAGTTAAGCCTTCTTCTTCTACCGCTTTCTGATATGCACCAGTGGTATTGTTATCATAATTTTCAACGTAGTAGGCTAAAGCTTCATTCACAGAACCAAGCAAGGCTTCCTTATGAGCTGGTTTCAGGGCATTTAATGCGTCAGTGTTAACAACTACTGGACAGTTGGCTGAACCGAGGTTCAGGTTGGTCGACGTCCATTTGCCTACTTTATAGGTTTTGGTAGCCAGGTGAGCATGTGGTGCAAATGTAGCCGCATCGATTACTCCTGAATCCATGGACTGGCGAACTTCAGAGAATGGTACACTGGTTTTTACAGCACCAAGCTTACTCAAAACTCCCATGATTCCACCGGGACCACGAACGCGCATACCTTTGAAATCTTCCAGTGATTTAATTGGATCAGTTTTACTGACAAGGTTGTACTGTGGTAATGGCGTGGGCATTAACAGCGTTGCATTCCAGCGTGCGAGATCTTTTACGACTACAGGGTGTTCATGGACTTTCTGATAGATTTCAGCAATTCTGGACAGGGATACATTCTTTACAAACGGTAATTCTGTCACCGTAATAGTAGGATTTTTATCTTTGTGATAAAAAGAACAGAATTGAGCCATTTCAAATGCACCAAAGGAAATGCCATCAAGGTTTTCTTTTGATTTGGATAAACCACCATAGGATATTTTCAGTTTGAAATCCCCATTGGTTTTTTGCTCGACCAGTTCAGCAAGTTTTTCAACATTTTCAGTAAAAGCCCTGCGTTTCCCCCAGAGAGATACATTCCATTCAGTAGCGGCGTGAACCTCACCGACTAGAAACCCGGTAATAACCACTGAAGCTAAAATTTTGTTAATTCTTTTCATTGTTGTCTTATGTTTGGCTCCCCAAACCTCGTTATTATAAGTATTGATATGAGTAAATAAGTAGATTTATGTAATTTTTTTTACTTATTAAATTGCAATATTAGTTTATATATTAATAGCATGACCCATATTTTTTTGTTGGTATTTCCTCATATGGCCAAGCAGTTAAAAAAATTCTTTAAAGAACTCGCTGTTCTATTACTAATAATTATTATCACCAGTATCGGTGTCAATCTTTATAAAACTCGTAATGCCGTTACCGGCCCGGCACCGGAATTAAGTGAGATTTCCATCAAAGGTAAATCATTAACGCTGTTAAACCAGAAACAGCCTGTATTAGTGCATTTCTGGGCAACCTGGTGCCCGGTTTGTTCGCTGGGGCATGGCACAATTGATTCCATCGCCAAAGATTATCCGGTGATTTCAATTGCCATGCAGTCAGGTAATGAACAAGAACTTTTGAATTTCATGTCGGAAAAACAATTGTCTTACCCGGTGATTGAAGATGACGCAGGCGAAATTGCGCGTCAGTGGAATGTCAGGGGAGTGCCAGCCAGTTTCATTATTTCTCCAGGGGGAGAAATCGAGTTTGTTGAAATTGGCTATAGCAGCGAAATTGGTTTACGCCTGCGGCTTTGGTGGGCCAATAAGTAGACCGTTTAATCTTCGCCTATAACGCGCTCTTCACGCGGTGCTTTCAGCAGGGTCTCAGCTTCAGTCTCATTTTTGGCGAAAATCATGCGATAGTCCGCAGCATCGTCGCTGGACTTTTCACTGCGAAGAGACCTGACCTGTTGCCTGGCATCCTGGTATTTACCATGGGTTTCCAGATGTTCGAGTTCTTTTACTTTATCTTGTTCGGTAATCCGGTACACGAAATAAGGCATTTCTGGTTCCTTTCTTTCACGATTGGGTTAGGATTATTAGATAATAACATTTTTTTACCATTTAATTGCCTGGATTAAACTTGTGGTTATACCTATTAATTACAGGAAAAAAAGCATTGAGGTGGAGAACAATAATGCATAAAAAGCCTTTTCACGCTATTGAACATCTTGGAGACGTAATGGTTGAGGGGTTCCATTTACTTGGCCTGTTTGTCGTCGGGGCCAGTATTATCTGGGCTTCCTGGGCAGAAGTTTTCCATATTATTGAAATGGGCGGCCCGACGATTAAGGATGTTCTGCTGCTGTTTATCTACCTGGAACTGGGCGCAATGGTCGGAATTTATTTTAAAACCAAGCGTATGCCGGTTCGCTTTCTGATCTATATCGCTATCACTGCGCTAACCCGCGTACTGGCAATTGATGCCAAGGAGATGGAAGATTCCCACCTGATCGCATTGACTGGTTCAATCCTGTTGTTGAGTTTGTCGGTACTGGTGTTGAAATACAGTTCCAGTAAATTTTCTGACAGTGTTAATGACCGTTTCGATCGACCTGAAGAATCAAAAGCAGATACCTGATGGTAATTATATGAGCCAATTTCCGAAAATTAACCGCGCCATACCCAAGCAACGCTACCAGGCTGAAGATTATGCAATTTCGGTGCTGGGCGAAATTGAATCACCTGATCCACAGTCATATCACCTGATTATGGCATTCGTACCCGATGGCAAGACTGAGCCAGTTTTGTACATCTGTTCTGAAAAAGTGCCGCCCAACAAGCGCCATGACGGCAGTCATCAGCTGCGGGTGATCAATCATGCCATGTCTGAGGTAATGGACCAGTCTGATAGCTGGAAAGACGTGGATAGTTTTGCCGCAGAAGCACTGAAAATGGGCTGCCAGCTTTTAAAAGTGGAACCCGAAAAAGCGGTGAAACTTATGTAATGCAGGGAAATGGCAGGCTTATTGCTTTGTATCCGGGTATAAAATTAAAGTTTATGAGTCGTTTGTCGCTATAACTTAAAGAAAATTATGAAGTTACCCCAACCGGAAGGGTTTGATGACAGATAACAACCGCCAAATTTTTGTCCTATTTTTCGTTCTCCTCTTTTCTGGAGGCGTTCTTTTTGCCGCCGATGAACCGGAGTTAGCCGATACCCGTATCCTGATTGATATTTCCGGCAGCATGAAGGAAAACGACCCGAAAAACCTGCGTCGTTCAGCCTTAAGACTAATGGTTGGACTCATGCCGGAAGGTAATCGCGCCGGTGTCTGGACCTTTGCACAGTACACTAACATGCTGGTACCGCTTGGTGTGATCAACGAAGGCTGGAAGAAAAAAGCCAAAATCATCTCTGAAAAAATCCGTTCTCCTGGCCAGTTCACCAACATTGAAGATGTATTAAGGCGTTCAACTTCTGACTGGGAGTCATCTTCAGACAAGTACCGTCGAAACCTCATCCTGTTAACCGATGGCATGGTTGATATTTCCAAGGACCAGGCAAAGAATGATAAGTCACGCCAGAAAATCCTTGATGAATTATCAGAAAGCATTAAAGCGCAGGGTGCTCAAATTCATACCATTGCATTATCTGACCGTGCCGATCACGAGTTGATGAAAGCACTTTCCGCTAAAACCGGTGGCTGGTATGAGCAGGTAAACAATGCTGAAGAACTGCAGCGCGTATTTTTGAGAATGTTCGAAAAAGTCGGTAAACCTGATGCGGTGCCACTGGTAGGTAACAAGTTCACCTTAGATGACAGTATTGATGAAGCAACTTTGTTGGTGTTTAACAAAACAGGTTCGTTGCCGGCAAAGATTATGTCGCCGGATGGAAAGTCGTTTGATGCCAACAGCGCGCCTGATAATGTCGACTGGCACCAGGACGAAGGCTATGACCTTATAACCATAAAAGGGCCTGGGTCCGGTGAATGGATCATTGATGCGCAACTTGATCCTGACAACCGTGTCATGGTTGTTACCGACCTTAAAATGAAAACTACAGATTTACCCAACCGGATAGCACTGGGTGAAACCATCCCTCTTAAGGTTCATTTTGAAGACAAGGGTGCAGTAGTCAGGGAAAAAAGTTTTCTTGATGTTGTACAGGTTACAAATTCGCAGATTGTTGATGGTGAGGAAACCGAACCTCAGCCATTGGCAGACGATGGCATGATACCGGATGAAACGGCTGCTGATGGCATGTTCAGTGTGCTGCTTGGTGAGGGTTTGAAACAGGGTAAGGTTGAGTTGGTCATTAATGCTGACGGTAAAACCTTCGTGCGCCAAAGACGCCAGGCGACTGAAATTGTTCAGCCTGCAGATTTGTTGGTTGAAGACAGCCTGGCAACACCGTCAACGGTATTTATGCTCAGCTTTGACGATGCTGTGACCCAGATGGGGTCTGAAAAAGTTGAAGCATGGCTGGAAGATGGTAATGGCAACAGAACGGACATCGAGTTTATCAAGACCCCTGACGGTGTCTATGAGGCAGTAGTCGACAAGCAGCAATTGGTTGGTCGTCACTTCGCCACGGTTAATGCCATGGGCAAAACATTGTCAGGCAATGATTTTAACTACCAGCCACAAACGATTGGTATTACCGGTTTTGCTGACCCTTCAGCCCAACCCGTTCCAGAGCCAATACAAGCGGCACCAGAGCCTGCTCCTGAACCAATGCCTGAACCTCAGCCAGAGCCTCAGCCAGAGCCTGAACCCGCTCCTGAGCCTGCTCCAGAACCAGAACCTGCGCCAGAACCAGTGCCTGAAGAAGAGGAAACAGACTGGCTGACGCTTGGCTTGATTATTGGTGGCGCGAACCTGATTCTGATTCTTGCCGGTGTTGGTATCTGGTGGTTCATGCGAAAGAATTCAGCTGAAGATGACATGATGATGTTTGATGATGAGCCTGCAGCAGAGTCCGGTTCTTCTGAAGAGGCTGCCCCACAGGAGCCAGGCTCTGAAACTGGTGAAGCGGAATCCAAAGACTCAGATCCAGATGAGACTATTGATATCTCAGCGGAGGAAAACAAGTAATGGAAATAAGCCCGCTGGTACTGATATTTTGGGGTGAGGTCACATTCCTGATGGCCGCAGCCCTGATTTTTATTGGTGTCAGTTCCGTGGTTAAACGACGCAAGGGGCGCAAGTACCTGAGTGATATGTTTGCTTCCATCACTTCAGACCGTGATAACCGCAAGAAACAGCTTCGAGAAGGACTTTCTGCTTACGGCCTTGAGGGCGACAACCTGGAAAACAGGATCGCTGAAATTGATAAGCAGGAACGTCTTTTATACAAACGTATTGCGCATATGTATAACAAGCGCTCAGATGTAATGCTGTCCAATTTGCCGGTTGCCGTAGAAACATCAACCAAGCCCTACCTGGAATTAAGTCTTACAGCAGTTGCATCACAGGGCTCTGAAGAGGGTTCAGGTGGTGATTCAGACATTGATCCTGCAGAATTCAAAGCGCTTAAAGAACAGAACGAACAGCTTCAGGATGAACTCTCCGTAACCATGGAAACCATAGGTCGGATGCTGAGCGAATACTCTTCCATGTTTGGCTCAGAAGATGATACTGACCTGGATAAAGGCAAAATCATGGAAGCTTTTGAAGTCGGTGAAGATGACCTGGACGAACAAGGCAACGATGAAGATATCATTGAGGAAAGCGCTGAGATTGAAGACCTGGATGTTGTCAACGATGAAGGGGGCGTAGAGGACGAAGGAGATGTTGAGGTCGATGACTTTGAAATAGAAGAAGCCCCTGAAGATATTGAAGACGAGGTTCTGGAGGAAATTCCCGACGAGCTAGATGGCCTTGGAGAGGCAGTCGATATCGATGAGCCGGATGGTATTAACCTGGATGAAGTATCTGTTTCAGATGTGGATATTGACGATATTCTTGATGATGTCACATTAGGTAATGATGAAGCAGCTGAGGAAGAGACACCAGAAGCAGAAGAAGATCAAGCTGATTTGCCAGATTCTCCAGAGTCTAAAGAAGATGAAATTTCAGTTGATGATATAGACGCATTGCTTGACCAGGAAATACCCAATGATGAACTGCTCGAAATCGATGACGAGCCTTTGCTCGATTCGGTCGACCTGGGAGATGATGCTGATGATGTTCTGAGTGATATCGTCAATCTTGAAGAAAACTTTGGTGAAGAAAAAAACAAAGAAGATGTTGAGGATCTGGACGGCGATATTGCCGACCTGGATATCGATGCATTGCTGAATGAGAATAAAAAATAGAACCCAGTTAAATTCTCATTCAGGAAGCCCTGCTTCTTCAAGAGCACTTATAAAGTCGGCTAGAACTTCTTCATTTGAAATGGGTATAGATTTACGTATATGACTAATAGTTGAATTTGGGTTTAATGCAAGCATCTCTCAACTCCACATGTGTGAATATTGTACGGTCAAACAATCCTATCTGTTTTGACTATTGGCTGTTTTGATTTACTTTTTATTGGCTTTAATAATCGCCAGTTCATTTTTCAAACCGGTCAGCTTTGCTTCAAGTTTTGAAGCCAGGTAAAAGTCGACATCATTTTCCCGTAATGCAATTTCCAGCTGTTGAATTGCGGGTTCCAGCTGACCGTTCAAATAAAGATAATCTGCCTGGGCGTTGTGGGCTTCTACGATTTGCCCGTTTTTGCCGAAGGCTTCGGCAAGGCGTTTGTAAACAGTGTCGTCATAAGGGCGCAGTATAGTGGTGTCTTTTAATAAAGAGATTGCTTTGGGATATTGGCTTGCCTGAATATAAAGTTCAGCAAGTTGCAGATTCAGCGGATAATTGCTGGTGTAAAGCAGCATGCTGTTTTCCATGTTCTCAATCGCACGCCGCAGATTGCCGGTTTCGGCATCGATACGGCTGTCGTAAATCATGAACACAGGCTCGGTTGGGTGTTCTTTTAAAAGCTCTTTGATGTGTTTGCTGGCTTCTGTGTATCTGTTCTGGGCAATCAGTGATAACACCAGTCCAAATTTCTGACCGGCAGCATTTCTGTGGCGACCTTCCTTGAGATTGGTGGAAAAGTATTTTTCAGCTTCCCCTGGGCTGCTAAAGGTCCGCTGTCTTATCAATGCCTTGACCAGGAAGTAATGCAGGCTGTCTTCGTGTTGCTGGTAGGGATACTGTTCAGCACGCGATACCGAATCGGCTATACGGTTGGTGGTTACCGGGTGGGTTCGGAGAAATTCCGGTAACTCGCTTGAATAGGTTCTATTGGCCCGGCCCATACGTTCAAAAAATGTCGGCATGGCATGGGTATCAAAATCGGCTTTTGCGAGGGTTGAAATACCAACCCTGTCGGCTTCTTTCTCGTTGGCCCTGGTAAAGTTGATCTGGTTTTGTATCAGTGCAGCCTGTCCCGCCATGGCTGCGGCAACCCCGGCTTCACCACCTGCAGCGGCACCGAGAACGACTGAGGCTAATAGAATTGCCGCTGAAGGCAGGCTCATCTGGCTGGCTTCGTGGAAAGTGCGCATCAGGTGTTTCTGGGTGACGTGGGCAATCTCGTGCGCTACTACCGCGGCAAGCTCACTTTCTGACTGGCTGGTCAGGATCAGGCCACTATAAATACCAATATGCCCTCCGGGGCCGGCAAAGGCGTTGATTTGCGGATTGTCGATAATGAAAAAGTCAAAATCAGAAGAGGGATCTTTTTCAGATACAAATGCAAGTTTATTTCCCAGTTCTTCAATGTAGGTGCGGGCAAATGCCTCATCAATTATTGCCTGGCTGGCTTTAATGCTGCGCATGAATGCCTGGCCAAGGCGTTTTTCCTGCGCAGGTGTCATGAAACTGCCGGAAGCTGAGCCAAGCTCCGGTAGCAGCAAATCGTCAGCCAGGGCCTGCTTGTTGATAGATAACAGTGAAATGAAAAGGCTAAAGACAGCAGAAAGTAATATGCGCAGTTGGGATTTCATTTTGTTTAATGAATGTTGGCTTATGCCTGTTGATTATTTCTTATCCAGATAAGTATTCAGACATTCTGAGTTTATCTGAGTTCAGGGTGTTTTCCTGACATTTTCCTGATCTTATGTGTTCATTGTCGCACGGATAGTGCTGACTTATAAGGGCCTCAATGTGGCCAAACTAAAGACCAGAATAAACAACAGTTAATTTAACTGGATACGTTGTCCCCAGGGTACGCTGGTCTTGCCTTTTACAAGCCATATTACCGGGTAATCCGGTTCATGTGGTGGAAACTTGCCCTCGGCATCGGTGAAGTAAATCAACAGTTCAGGGCTCAGGCAATTGACACTGACCCAGTCAAATACTGGAACAAAGTTGGTGCCGCCCCCACCTTTAAAATCTGGAAACTCGACTTCATCCCAGGGCTCGTAAGTCCATGGTGCGCCTTCTGCAAGTTCGGAGTCACAAGGTAACAATGTAATTCTGGCTCGAATTTGAGCTTTGAGTGCATTGATTTCCGAAAGGAATTCTTCAATTTCGGTGTGCTTGATAGATCCGCTGGTATCAAATGCGACCACAACATCCAGTTGGGAACTGCGCAGCGAAGGGAATATCGCGTCACCTTCCCGGCGAGAGGGACGCATATAGCTGTAGTCATCACGGGCAGTCGATGAAAGGTACCTGGCCAGCAGCATCCGCCAGGGCAACTGGGGCTGCAGCAAATGATCAATCATGCGAGCCAGGCTGCCGCCAAATTTTCCGGATTGCATTGCCTGTTGGGCGGCACCGGCCATACGCTGTTGCCATTGCACAGCGAGGGTTTCTTTTTCCTGCATTGTCAGCGGAGGAGGTTCACCTGCGCCATCGCCTTCGGCCATGTCGGTTTGTGGACCTTCACCGGGTTTGGGCTTAGCTGACTGCTCTGCATCAGGATCAATTTCGGGTTTTGACTGGTTGCCCGAGCTATCCTTGGGATTATCCTTGGAGCTATCCTTGGTGCTATTACCGGAACTATCATCAGAGTTGTCCTTATTTTCCGGGTCAGAATCCTGTTTTTTGTCGTTCTGCTGGGTCTTTTTGTCCTTGTCATCCTTCTGATTTTTGGGTGGTGGAGAGTTTTGTTGGCCACCCTGGTCTTCGTCCTTGTCATAAACGTGCTGGTCGAGTGTTTCTGTCTCGTCGTTGTCATCCAGAAGGGGATAAATTTCTTCGGCGGTCATACCTTTATATTGATCAAAGATGACAGCCTCGGGTGGAGGTGTCAGCCCGTCTTCAATCAGCAGCGGATTAATCGCAAAATCGCAGGCAAGGTCCCAACGGTGTTTAACGCGATGCTGACGCCTGGCAAAATGTGACAGTGCGCAATGCAAAGCTTCGTGAGCCAGCATAAACTGGGTCTGATCCAGTGTTAACGAGTCAATATACTCTGGATTGTAGTAAAACTGCTTGGCATCAGTGGCAGTGGCTTTACACCATTTATCACTGGCAACAACCATTGGCAGGCGCAATACCAGGGCGCCGAGAAAAGGCTTATCAAGTATTAACCTTGTCCGGGCCGAGGCCAGCTTGGTTTCGAGCCTGTTTAAATCCAGGTCCAAATCCAGTGACTGGTTGTCCATGTTTGTATCTGCCATATGAATTATTCCAGCCGGTTACACTGTCGAATTACTCGTAGAGCATCACATCTGCAATCAGGTTGGCCCAGTCTGCAAATTCGGGTACGCCAAACAGGGCTTCACCAATGGCCCTGTGCATATCAGATACCAGCATCACGCCCATTTCCTTTTGTGGAAACACCGAGGCGAATTTAAGGATATTGCCGACTATGGTTTGAAATTCATCACTGCCTTTCGCACGAATTGCGCGTCCAACCAGGGCCGCAGCTATCGCATACTGCAGGTCGATTTCATCAGGTACAGGTACTTCCTTACCTGCGATAATGTCATCCAGGTCAGGCATTTTATCGAGGCTGGCAACAAAAGCATTCAGTTCAATTCCGGCGGCCGGCCCGACACAGGCTTCAAGGCTACCAAGCAGCAGGTTTGGCGAGTTTTCAAACTTTTTCAGGGCCCTGTGTGAAAACTCCCAGGAGCGTGGTGAGGGAAAAGCAACCGGGTTGTGCGCGGGGTCGAACTCGAACAAAAGTTCAGGACGGAAGCGCAGAAA
>CALAZS010000038.1 GCA_937926265.1 uncultured Gammaproteobacteria bacterium | reverse complement strand
ATACATCCAATCAATTTTATGAAGACATGCCGGCTATCAGGGATCTGGCCAGGGTTATGGATATTCAATCCTCTGCCAAGATGACAGCTGACTGGTGCAATTACCTTTGCCTGCAAGCACTTAAAACGGCAGGTAATTGAAAGTGGTGTTGATTTATAAAGCTTAAAACGACTTTTTAAATGTGTCCATCAGGTAGTTCTTTTTCAGAGAAAATAAATCTTTGGCAATGAATGTTGTTTGGCTGTTTGCTTACTATGTGAGTTAAAGATTATTGAATTTAACTTAAATGTGAGGTTACATAGTCATTTAAAGACATTAGGTGCTGAATAAACCCTGAGCCTTACAGCATGCTTTCAAAGCCTGAACAGATTTTTCAATCTCTTAAGCCACGCATTACAGAAGCGCTTCTGCATGGCGGGATTTGGGCTTTCAGTGGTCTTTTGTTCGCCATTCTTTTTGTGACATTTGCTGTCTTTGCTGAAAACTGGTTGCTGCCTCTCAAGGCTTACTTATTTGGTGGAGTAATGGCAGGAACCATATCTGCCTTGATGTATAGCAGTATGCGATTGGTAGTGTTCATATCCTTGGTTCTATTTCCATTCGGTATTTTTTTCTTCATTAATTCGATTGATGAAATCGTGATGAGTGATTTATTGAAGATATTGATTCCGCCTGGATTAGTTATTGGTGCAGCCTATGGCTTTTTTTCAAAAAGATCCCAGATTGGTCATGCCGATGCTAAAACGCTTGCAGGATTTTCTGCAGGGTTTTTGGCATCACTTTGCTATCTGCTTATTCAAGCGATAATTCCTGGTATTGATTTGGCCTGGTCCGTTGGCGTTTTGAGTACAACAACAGGCGCTTTTTATATCATGCTGGTACCAATCTATGTGCGTTTGTACCATGATTTATTGCCACCATTTGGTGATGGCGCTCTCGTAGGAGTCGCTTCAGCGGTTTTTATTTCTTTTAGTTTGTTTATGATGGCGGGTAGCATCGATACCTTCACGACTGGCGAGTTGATTCCTGAAATAGCAAGTATTTTAGAACTTTTTCCAGATGCAGCCCTTGGAGGAGTTGTTGGATCCGGCCTGATGGGCATTATATTTGGTTTTGTTTTGACCAATTGGCAGGACCGTAATAACGATTAACCATCAACACGCACTAAAAATTTGATCATTATTCAGGATGTAGAAAAAAACCGATATCATATGGTTGTCCGCTATGCCTGGTTAAAGTCTCTCTTGATGATATTAAGCTGCTGAATCTAATTTGGGATCAGGGTTTTTAAAATCAGAATAATCCCAGATTTTTGAATTATTTGTTTTTCACTTTATAAATGAGGAATAATTTCCTCATGAGTAGAAAACATTGCTGATACATCAACATTAGCT
>CALAZS010000037.1 GCA_937926265.1 uncultured Gammaproteobacteria bacterium | reverse complement strand
CAGATCGGTGGATGCTGCATCCAGTCCACTAAGTGCTATTTGAAATGACATGAGATTTCTCCTCTACATTTATTGAATCGCTGTAACCTGGTTGAATGGAATCTGACCAGAGCCTTCTAAATTTAACGTTAAACCATTAATACCCGAGCCCATCGCCACACTGTTAACCCGGTTATATAGTTGTGTTTGTAAAACTTCAGTTGCGTCTCCGCGCTGTGCAGTCACTGTGACGTTGTAGTTACCTGGCTGCACATACTCTCCGTTATTGTTAATACCATCCCAGGTGAATTCGAGCTGACCTGAGGCGCGTGATCCCATGTTCAGGCTTCTCACAGGTTGGCCATACTGATCACTAATCAGCACTTCTACCTGAGAAGCACTACTATCAAGATCAATACGCCCCCTGATGGCTGAACCCGCAGCCAGATAACCTGAATTAGCAGGTGCCAGCACACTTTTACCTACAAGATTACCTGCCTGTAATGCCTGACCACTGCTGATGGAATTGGCAAACGAATCGAAAGAGTCGTTTAAGTTTTCAATACCTGTCACTGTGCCGAACTGTGCCATCTGTCCAAGGAAGTCACCATTATCTAATGGTTCCAATGGGTCCTGGTTTTGTAACTGGGTGGTCATAATGGCCAGAAACTGTTCCAGGCCAAGTTCACCAGTACCCTTCTGCTCTTCTTCAGCCGGGGAAAAGCCCAGGCTACGATAGAGTGCTGCTTGATCAACTGCATCCACCATGATCAGTTACCTCTTCCGATGTTGATGATACGCTCCATCATTCTTTTACTGGCCCTGGCAAGTTCAACATTATTTTCAAAAGATCTTCTTGCTGAAATCATGTTAGCCATTTCCTCGACAGGATTAACATTAGATCGAAAAATGTATCCATCTTCGTTTGCCATAGGATTATTTGGAGCATACTCAGGAAATACCGGCGCCTTACTTTCAACAACGCCCACCATTTCGACACCAGTAGCACCATTATTGCGTCCTACCTGGCTACCGATATTGTCCATCATGGTTTTAAAAACAGGCTGACGGCTTTTATAAACCTCACCCTGACTGCTACTGATCGAATCTGCATTGGCAATATTGCTGGCAATCAGGTTTAAACGCATGCTCTGCGCTTTCATTCCACTTGCCGCAATGTCAAAAATTTTAAAATCTGCCATTTTTAGTTACCTGTTACTTTGTCGACAACGCTTTTTCGATACGTTTAACTTTGCTTTCTAAAAAACCAACAGTGGCATTAAAACGCTGTTCGTTGCTTGTAAACTTCATAATCTCCTGCTGAGAATCAACAGTATTTCCATCCAGAGAAGGCTGGCCGTTAGCGCTAAACTGAATATATGCAGTAGACTTGCCAATGTCTGAATTATCAAAATGTTTAGGGTTGGTTGCCTGTAAACTTGATGACTTGGCTGCATGTTGATTCAGGACAGATTTGAAATCGATATCCCTGGCCTTATAACCAGGTGTGTCGGCATTGGCGATATTGGAAGCCAATATATCTGAGCGCTGGTTTCGTAACCGAAGCGAGTGCTCATAAATGCCTAAAATGTTATCGAGTTTCACCGTCAAAAATCCTGTTAATTATCTTCAAGATGTTTTTCTGGGAAAGAAGATGCAGGGTTTATGCCAAAGTGCGACAGATATGGCAGTATTATTTTTTTGAAGACGCGGCAAGTGCATCCATGCAGCTTGGCAGCCGCATCCCTGCGGCTGACACTTCAAAAAAACAAATACTGCTACATCTAGAAATAGAGGGAGGAAGCTAAAAACGGCAAGTGACTGCCGGAAAAACGGCAAAAAAAGCTTTAAGGTTTCTTTTTGTAGACAATACCGCCCGAAATCGATTTCATTTCAAAAAAGTCTTTCAACCCCGGCGGAGCTTCAGTAGAGCCCAGAAAAAGATAGCCACCTGGATTTAGTGACTTCGCAAGTCTTTGAATAATATCGAATTTCATTTCAGCCGAGAAATAAATCAGGACGTTACGACAGAAAACCACATCAAACTTTCCAAGCGATCCATAAGATTGCGTCAGGTTCACTTCACGGAAACTCACCCGGCGCTTGATTTCAGGTTTTACCTGGATACATCCGCCTTGAGATTCAAAATATTTACTGACATTAGCCTGGTCAACACCCCGGGAAGCTGACATACCGCAGTAAAACCCCTCCCTGGCTTCTTTGAGCACAGTTGGGGAAATGTCCGTGGCCACAATATCGGCTTCAAAACGATCAGATGCTTTTTGGGATTTGTAATCGGCAACATTCATACTTATTGAATATGGCTCCTGCCCGGTTGAACAGGCTGCTGACCATAGTTTCAAACGTCGGTTGGCAAATTCAGGATAAATGACACTGGAAAGGATTTTGAAATGCGCCAGGTCTCGAAACCAGAAGGTTTCATTGGTAGTCATGGCATCAACTACCCTGGTGTTCAAAGGCGAATGAAAGCCGTGTTGAAGCTTGTCGATCAGGGTTTTATAGGAATCCAGACCGTTTTCTTTGATGATACCGTTGAGACGGCTTGTTACCAGGTATTCCTTGCCAGACCCAAGCACTATGCCACAGGTTTTTTCCAGGAATGTCTGGAACGCAGCATATTCTGCTGCCGATATACTTAAATTACCGCCTGCACTCATAAATTTGAACGTATTAATGAAATGTTACGAATTTCGCCTTGTCAGATGTGCCTGGAGTTGATCCTGGACCATCTTTCCCAACTCATCCGGTTGAAACTTTGGCTGGAACTGGTTGGCTCCAACTTTTTCAACCATGGCATGGTTAAAGTTGCCACTGAGCGAAGTATGAAGGATAACATAAAGTGATTCCAGCCCTGGTGTAATGCGGATTTTACTGGTGAGGGAATAACCGTCCATTTGCGGCATTTCAACATCCGAAATCACCATCGCCAGCCAGTTTTCCAGGTCTTTACCTTCATCCCTCCAGGCCAACAATTGTTCGTAAGCCTCTTTACCATCATTAACCAGCGTGCAGCCAACACCGATATGATCAAGCACTTTCTTGACCTGCTTTCGGGCAACCAGCGAATCGTCAGCAACCAGCACATGTTGATCCTGAACCGCCATATCCGAGGCAACTACATCGGCGTCAATTTCTTCGTCCATGCCAATGATTTCTTTCATGACTTTTTCGACGTCAATAATCTGCACCAGTTCATCTTCAACCCGGGTCACTGCAGTCATGTAGCTGTTGCCGGCAGTCCCTTTTGGAGGCGGCTTAATATCTTCCCAGTTCAAATTTACGATACGTTCAACTGAATTTACCAGGAACCCCAGCGTAACGCGGTTATATTCAGTCATAATGATAAATTTTTCCTGCCAGTCAGGGATAGCTGGCCCGCCAATAGCTTGGGCAAGATCCATCACCGTAACGGTTTTACCTCTCAGATGCGCAATGCCTCGGACTGCAGGATGGGAATTAGGCAGCTCAGTCAATGATGGGCATTGAATGACTTCCTGAACCTTGAAGACATTGATGCCAAATTTTTGCCGCACGCCGAGCATAAACAGTAACAGTTCGAGCCTGTTCTTGCCGGCCAACTGGGTACGCATGTCAACATCATGAAGTACACCCGACATCTTTTTCTCCAGAAAATCAGTTAATTATGGTACTTAGCGGCCAGTTTCATGGTTTCTTTAAAAGAAGCCTTTACAACAATGACGCATCAATGCCATTTCAATGGCATGCCAATTGCTTTAATTACACCAACAGTTTTTATTTAATGCTAATTGACAACAAATTGACTATGCCCAACAAGTTGAAAACAGCAATTATTG
>CALAZS010000036.1 GCA_937926265.1 uncultured Gammaproteobacteria bacterium | reverse complement strand
TCGTCGACAAATTTCATTTCTCTAACTCATTGTTTCGAAACTGTGGATATTCTCTTCAACCGGACGCTCGAGCACTTCCCTGTGTTGCTCGGCTTCGGGCATCCATGCCCTTAGACGCCGGTTTTAAGAGAATATCCACAATTTCTCTCTCAAACACTCGATGGGAATACAAAATCATTGAACTGGAGCTTCATATTGAAGTGTCTGCAGCATGGATGCTGCAGTCAAGCCTACAGGGAAGTATGTACGGCGTCTTCAAATTGAAGTTACAGTTCAATGATAAATGGATTCCCCAACGAAAAAAGCCCCACCGATTGGTGAGGCTTAATAAATCTTGAGCAGAAAAATATTAAGCAGCAACGACGCTGACGAATTTCCTGTTCTTAGGACCTTTTGTCTCAAATTTAACCACACCATCAGCTTTTGCGAACAAAGTGTGGTCTTTACCACAACCAACATTCAGACCGGGATGAACCGCAGTACCGCGCTGACGGATAATGATGCTGCCAGCTCTGATAGCCTGACCACCGTAGATTTTCACACCAAGGCGTTTCGACTCCGAATCGCGACCGTTTCTTGTACTACCGCCTGCTTTCTTATGTGCCATGAGTACTTCTCCTCAATACTTTCCAAATATCCGCCTTAGCCGGCGATATTGGTAATTTCCAGTTCAGTGTAAGCCTGACGATGACCCTGACGTTTCAGGTGATGCTTACGTCTTTTGAACTTGATGATTTTGACTTTCTTGCCGCGACCATGGGACGTAACAGTAGCAGTCACTTTGCCACCATCAACATAAGGTGCACCGATTTTTACATCGTCACCATCAGCAACCATCAGAACTTTATCAAGTTCAACTGTGTCGCCTTCTGCAGCATCCAGTTTTTCAACTTTTAATTTTAAACCTTCGCTAACACGGTACTGTTTACCGCCGGTTTGAACTACGGCATACATGGCCCATAATCTCCGCTAAATTCTGTAAATCGCGAACCGCAAAACCAGCCGGCCCGACCAAAGACGCGCAATTATATTTATGTAGAACGCCATCGTCAATTGATATTCCGAAAAAAATCAACATAAATAGTAAAAATTCTTGACACCTTCACAGCATCTTCCTAGCATGGCTCGCTTTATTTTCGATACACTTACAAGAACATTCCCCTCTTAGATGGATATTTCCAAAATTCGTGAACTTGTCGATCACGACATGCAGGCTGTCAACGAACTTATTCTCAAGCGCCTGGAATCTGATGTTGTTCTGATAAATCAAATAGGGCACTACATCATCAACAGCGGCGGCAAACGCCTGAGACCGATGCTGGTGCTGCTGGCAGCACGCGCACTCGGTTACAAGGGAGATAAACATGTCGACCTGGCTGCAATCATTGAATTTATCCACACCGCCACGTTACTGCATGATGACGTAGTTGATGAATCTGACATGCGTCGCTCCAACGAAACCGCCAACGCTGTCTGGGGCAATGCCGCCAGCGTCCTGGTTGGTGATTTCCTGTATTCGCGTTCTTTTGAAATGATGGTGGATGTCAACCTGATGCCGGTCATGGAGATTCTCTCCCGTGCAACCAACCGCATCGCTGAAGGTGAAGTCTTACAATTGCTTAACTGCAATGACCCGGATGTAACTGAAGACAGTTACCGCGAAGTCATATTAAGAAAGACAGCGGTGTTGTTTGAAGCAGGAACCCGCCTCGGCGCTATTATCACTGGATCAGACAAATCAACAGAACAGGCCATGGCTGATTTTGGCCTGCACTTGGGCATTGCATTTCAGATGATTGATGATGCCCTGGATTACGGCTCATCTGATATTGATATCGGTAAAAACATTGGTGATGACCTGGCAGAAGGCAAACCGACAATGCCGCTTATACGTGCAATGCAACAATGTTCTGATGATGACAGAAACCTGCTTCGCTCAATCATCGAAAAAGGTGGTACTGATCAGACTGAGCAGGTATTAAAAATTATCCAGTCAACCGATGCAATTGAATACACTTTCAAACAAGCAGAGTTTGAAGCTGACAAAGCCATCGAGTCACTGCACTCCATACCCGATTCCCCGCAAAAACAAGCCCTGATAGCTTTAGCCAACTACGCAGTAAAACGCGACTATTGATTGGATACCTGCTCTTGCAGGTATGACAAAAAAGGCGCCCGAAGGCGCCTGAGTTGTAATCCCGGGCCTTTTCTACATGCCCGGTTAAAATCGCTGATTAGCCGAAAGTATCGTGAGTGATATTTTCGAACCATGAGTGAGCGTATTGAACTTCACGCGCACGCATTTCATCAGTTGTATCTTTGTAACCAGGTGTCAGACCACCAGAGCCTTTAACCTTGTCGATTTTGCCGGTTTCTTCATTCCAGGCATAAACCAT
>CALAZS010000035.1 GCA_937926265.1 uncultured Gammaproteobacteria bacterium | reverse complement strand
CTGGCTGACGCTGTAAATACATCCATGGTCGCTCCGGACCCCTGTCCTCTCGCGACATTTGTAAATCCATGTACGGCAAAAGCTCGACTACAGTAATCCTGACTGTAGACGCAGCCATTAACTAAATTAGTCAAAGGTTAAGCAGTTAAAGAGCGAAATATTTATTAAAATCGTTACGAGCGAAGCAAGTTCTAGGCAAAAAATTTCAGATAAAGCGGAGTTTATAGTTAATAAATGAGCATTTAGCTGAAATTTTTTAACAACGAAATTGCAAGCGCAGTAGATTTTTTAAAATTCGTCAAATCCCGCTTTTCTGTACCACTTTCTACCTTCTTCCTCGTCCTTGGGAACTCCCCTTCCCTCAAAATAAATCATACCCAGCGTCGTCATCGACCCGATCAAACCCTGATCAGCAGCCTGTTTAAACCATTCGATCGCCTTTTCACTGTCCTGATCAACACACTCACCTTCCAGGTACATGAACCCCAGACCATGTATGGCCAACCCCAGGCCTGTTTCAGCCGCAGCTTTCATGTATTTGTAGGCCATCAACGGGTTTTCGACCATACCAAGTCCATTCTGGGCCATGATTGCCATACGATATTGTGCTTCAGGGTTACCGGCTTCAGCCAGAGGTGCTAAAAACATTTTCGCCTGGGTAAAACTCTTGGTTTCAAAAGCAGCAATGCCACTGCTTAAATCCATTTCTAAATTATTTTGTTCGTCTGTCATAATTGCAATCACCGTTGTAAATTTACTGTATTTTACACTTTGGCAGGAATAATGATCCCTGGAAATATTGAGGGAAGATGACAGTCAATTTCATTTTCGAATTATTTTAGGGAATTTACTGATTGAAATATCATCCTGCAGCCAATAGCCTGAACCTTACTGATATTCGAGGTTTAGGCATGTTGTTCAGATTTTCCCAGTTAACCATTTTCATTTTTATTCTTGTTTTTATTTTTGCGCTTTCAGGCAGTGCCATTGCCTCACTCAAAACTGAAGATAATCTGAGCAAACAGCGTCAGAACTTTTTACTGGCAGAAAAATATTTCAAACAGGGCAAAACCCAGGAATATGAAAAGCTCAAAAAACAACTGGTTTCCTACCCGTTATACCCTTACCTCGAATACAGGGAACTGACCGACAAACTGCATCGCCTTCCAGCAAGGGAAGTCAGAGCCTTTATTGAAAACTATTCTGACGCGCATTTATCTGATCGTCTGCTTAAAAGCTGGTTATCGAGATTGGCGAAAAGTCAGAAATGGGAGATGTTTCTGGACTTTTACCAGCCGGTTTCCAGCATCACCCTGCAGTGCAATTATCTGAACGCCCTGATACAAACCGGAAAAAAAGACGAGGCTTTAGACAAGGTCGCTGATATCTGGCTTTACAAAGCATCCCGGCCAAAAGCCTGTGATCCCGTTTTTAAGGTTTGGAAAAACGCCGGCCTTCAAACCACTGAACTTACCTGGCAACGCATTGCCCTGGCTGTTGATGACAGCGAAATAAAACTCGCCAGCTACCTGGGAAAAAGCCTGCCTAAACAGGATCAGAAACTTCTCGAGGAATGGCTGCAACTTCGAAAACACCCCGAAAAGCTTTCTGCCAATGCCATTTCAGCCAATCACCCTTACCGGCAACTCGCCCTCGCTCATGGGGTTATGAAATTCGCCAGAAAAGACCTGACACAGGCTGTCTATGCCTGGGAAGAACTCAAGTTTGCTCATGTGTTTGATCCGGCCATTATTTCTAAAGTCGAGCAGTCACTTTCGTACCGATTCCTGTCGGGTAATTTCGAAACCCCGTTTGAATACCTGGTATTTTCTGAACCATGTGACGCTGATACCAAGCTTCAGGAAATTCGTATTCGAGCTGCTTTACGCCACCAGGAATGGAACACTGTGCTTAGCTGGTTGGATAAACTACCGGAAACCCATGCTACTGAAGACCGCTGGCAGTATTGGCGGGCACGCGGCCTGGAAATGACCGGCAAAAATGAAGAGGCTGTTGCTATCTACGAAACCATTTCCAAAGAGCGCAGTTTCTATGGATTCCTGGCCGCAGATAAACTTGATAAAACCTATAGCATGAACCACTCCGAGCTGGATATTGATCCTGATGTGGAAAAAAGTGTGGCTGAAATGCCCAGTATTCAGCGCGCCAGTGAACTATTCAAACTAAAACGTTATCTCGATGCCAGGCGGGAATGGTACGCAAGCACAAAACTTTTAGACGAAGAAGAACTTCAGGCTGCAGCCAAAATTGCCCATTCCTGGCAATGGCATGATCGGGCCATTATTACGCTGGCCAAGGCCAAGTCCTGGGATGACCTGCAAATTCGCTTTCCGGTGAAACACAAAGACCAGGTATTTAAAAATTCTGAACGCAGTGAAATTGATCCGGCCTGGATTTATGCCATGATGCGCCAGGAAAGCGCCTTTATGCCGGATGCCATTTCGCCGGTTGGTGCGAGGGGCCTTATGCAACTGATGCCTGCTACTGCGAAGAGTGTTGCCCGAAAGCTGAAACAAAGATATCCATCCAAGTATGAATTGCTTCAACCGGAAAAAAACATTCTGCTGGGCACAACCTATCTAAAGGAAGTCTACCAGCGGTTTGAAAACCCGGTACTGGCGATTGCAGCCTATAACGCCGGCCCCCACAGGGTAAAACGCTGGTTGCCGGAGGATAATATGCCGGCTGACATATGGATTGAACTGGTGCCTTTTAAGGAAACGCGCAATTACCTGAAAAATGTTCTGGCTTACACGGTAATTTACGCAGAGAAACTTGATGAGAAAGACATTCGCATGAAACAGCGTATGCCCATAATTGCACCGGCCCAGGAAAAGAAACTGGTATCTGCCCGCTAACTCACTTCTGCTGTTTTATTTGGGGAGAGCTTTCAGGCAACTTCCGGTTGTTCGGCCAGCATTGCTGAAATAATCTGGTCTTCGACATCAATACGCATTGATATCTCCTCGCCCAGCTTTGCTAGATCATCATTTAGATGATCCAAAGGCTCTGTGTGAGTCAGGGCATCGTACTTGTCATTAAATGCCACGGCAAACTCGGTGGACTCGGCAATTTGCGGGTAAACCTTGTTGGCAACATCGAGAACCTGCTGACGACGCTCCTCACCGGAAAGAATTCTGCTGTAGATTTCAAAATGACCAAAAGCTGAATAATCTACCAGTACCTGGCAGAAGTCTTCGATCATTTCCCTGGAAGGCTGATCAGGAGTAAACGGATCCAGTCCTGCCACATGACAGAACTTGACCAGCATGTCCTGACGTTCACTCAGGAGCTTACTGATGATTTCTTCTGTTTTTTCTCTTGGTTTTGTAGCATCATCCCCGATCATTAGAATACCTGTAATATTTTATTAACAACTTTATAACGTTTTCATATTCTGTCTAATATCTCGACAGTATATCGGGAATTTAATACAGAAAGAATCTTTTGTAAAAAATCGCAACATGAGTCAACTTAAGAGAAAACTGATTACGCTCGGTCTCGCGTTGCTAATTTGCTGTCCCTGGCATAGCGCTTCTGCAGCATCATCATCTTATCGTGGCAACGTTTTTGTCGAAATGATGCTAAAGATGATGGAGATCATGGTCGAGATCATTGACCAGGATCCGGAATATTCGAAAATGCCCTACCCGATGCCGTACCAGTTCATGAATCCCTATTTCAATCCGACACAATTTAACCCGGCCCAATTTAATCCGGCTCAAATTAACCCATTTCAGGCCGGCCAGTTTTTTGGCAATACATCACCTAATCCATATCTACCGAACCAGGCCGTTATTCCTTTCCTGCCCGATGCACAGCCATCTGTTACCGCACCGGTTCATTTAAAATACATGCCTCACTGGATAGAAGGTCGCTGGATCTCCACTGACAACATGATCATGGAAGTCTGGCAGGGTGAATTTAAGATGTATTATCGCACTCGCCCATCAGAAGTGCGAGGCGGATTGATTCGACTCAAAGACCGCTGGCTTGCGATTCATGAACAGACCCGCCAGATCACCCGCCAGTTCGAATATGCGATAGATGATGACAAACTGGCTTTAAAAGACGCGGATGGCAACATGATGCTGTTTTACCGTTCACAAAACTGGGCAAACTCTCTGCGTTAAATTCAGGTAAACAGCAACTTGCTGCCGATAACGAATAACAACACTGCGAATATCTTTTTCAGTATCAACACCGGTAACTTGTGAGCCAGTTGTGCTCCAATCGGCGCCGTCACAATACTGATGGCTGAAATAATAACCACTGCCGGCCAGTAGACATAACCGGAACTCATGCCAGGCATACTGGTATTTTCCCAGCCTACCAGCAAAAAGCCGAAAAAGCCGGCGATTGCAATTGGCAACCCACAGGCACTGGATGTTGCCACGGCATTTCTTATCGAACGTCCATGCCAGGTCAAATAAGGCACCGTCATGGAGCCGCCACCTATACCGACAACACCTGATATCATGCCAATCACTGCGCCCGTAAAGGTTAAGACCGGCAAAGAGGGTAATGCGGTTTCTGATTTCGGCTGTTTTCCAAGAAATATCTGTACGCTGACAAGGATTACAAAAACGCCAAACACCCTTTTCAGCATAAGCGTGTCCATCTGACCAGCCAGCCAGGCTCCGACAAGAGCTCCTGCAAGCAAACCCGTTGCCACCTTTTTAACGAAGTGCCAGTCAACAGCACCATGCCTGTGATGGGCCCGGGCCGATGAAACTGACGTTGCAATGATAGTGGCCAATGATGAGCCTACAGCAGCATGTGCAATGACCGAGTGATCAACTCCCTGTAAGGCAAACAGGAATATCAGCACTGGAACGATGATCAGGCCTCCCCCTACTCCCAGAAGACCTGCAAATAAACCCGATACAGAACCAAGCAGCAAATAACCTAATAAAAAAATGCTTTCCGGCATCTATTGTTCCAACCCGGTTGTCCCGCGCAGTTTCGTCATAAGTTTTTTTTGGCAATTGTTTTTTAAGTGTTTATTGAAACGGATGCGCAATTCTCGTTATAGTCTGGTTCAATTCTCAATTAAACAGTATTAGCAGTTATCATGAAACATCGTCGCGTTTGTTTACTTGGAGGCACTGGTTTTGTCGGCAGGCATCTGGTACCGGCCCTTTCCCGTCAAGGTATTGAAGTAACCGTTATCAGCCGTCACCCACATCGACATCGCAACCTTACCGTTAATATTGGCTGCCGTGTTATTGAAGCTGATGTTTTTGATAAAGAACAACTCGCCAAGGCTTTTGCCGGGCACGACACTGTCATAAATCTCATCGGCATTCTCAACGAGCGAAAGAAAAATGATTTTCGAAAAGTCCATGTTGAGTTGATTGATAAAGTCAGCTCCGCATGTCGTCAGGCAGGAATAGTTCGTTTGCTACACATGAGTGCAATTAATGCCAACGCCGGCAGCGGTCAAAGCCATTACCTGAGAACAAAAGGTGAAGGTGAAAACCGCGCACACACCGGAGGAAAACCGGATGTCGCTGTAACCAGTTTCCGTCCATCGGTAATTTTCGGTCATGACGACAGTTTCATTAACCGTTTTGCCTCTCTGTTGAATATTCCAGGCCCTATGCCATTGGCTTGCCCGGATTCGAAATTTGCGCCGGTTTTTATCGATGATGTTTGCCAGGCGATGGTAAACAGCCTGGATAATCGCAAAACCTTTGGGCAACGCTATGAACTATGCGGCCCTGATGTGATCACTCTTAAAGACCTGGTGAAATATATTGCCAAAAACCTCGGCAAGAAAAAAATCATCATTGGCCTTTCTGACGGCCTGTCGCAAATGCAGGCCAGCATTCTTGAAAAACTGCCGGGCAAGGCATTTACCTATGACAACTACCTTTCTTTGCAACAGGATAGCGTTTGCAGTGGCGATGACCCAGGGTTTGCTGACCTCGGTATAAAACCCGTTTCCATGGATTCTGTTGTACCGGATTTTCTGAAGGGTGTTTCTGAAAAGTCCCGTTACATGGATTTAAGAAAAACCGTCTAGGTC
>CALAZS010000034.1 GCA_937926265.1 uncultured Gammaproteobacteria bacterium | reverse complement strand
ATGTCTTCAGAGATGTCACTTCCCGATGAAAAAAAGTTAACCGTTGTCTTTAGACTAGAGCCAGGAAGTCTTGGCCCTGATGGTGACAACCTCATTGAGGATTTCTGCAAGCATGCCCAAAAACAGTTATCTGACTTAGATAGAGAATTTATCAATTGGGAAATCATTCCTAGACACGATAAAACCCTGCCCGAAAGACAATACAAAATTAACAACAAATTACTTTCACAAGAAATGGCTAAAAGATATTTAGGCTCATTTGACCGACAAATAAATCATTTTGAAGAAAATCTTGATGAAAAACTTGGAGATCTCATCAATAAATATTTGGGGTACTGACTGTCTCCAAACTCCTCGCTAAATTAAAGAGAAACAGAGCGATCATTCAGTTGCAGAGTTCCAAAGATCCTTTGTTGCATCCCATGCTTCACCTGAGACCTCTTTGGTATCAGACCACACTTCACTGGAAACTTCTTTGGTTGTACCCCAAGCTTTCTTAGTGCCTGACTTAGTAGCATCCCACGCTTCACCAGATACTTCTTTAGTATCTGACCAGACTTCACCAGAAACTTCTTTGGTATCAGACCATAGTTCGTTTGAGCCATCCTTTGTTTTTTGCCAAAGGCTCTTATCGTCAGCATGAGCGGAATTAAGGAATAGCACTAAGAAAATAATGGTAAGCGATTGAATTTTCATCACCTTTCCCACCATCTTTTCGCCTCTTCTCGAATCACATCTTCAGCTGCGGTACCCTTCAAGCTTTCAGGCAAAGCAGATTCAACTGCAGTGTCTAGGGCATCGTCTTGAATGGATGATTCACTTTCATAACGATCCCTGCGGTATTCATAGTCATCTCTGTCATCATCCTCATAACGTTCCCTGTCTTCACGATCCATCTCTTTACGATGCTTACGCTCTTCTCGTTCATATTCCCGCCTATCCTTAGCCTCCTCACGCTCCATTTCTCTACGTTTTTTGGCTTCTTCACGTTCATATTCGCGCTCTTTCTTGCGCATCTCTTTTTCATATTTTTTCTGTTCTTTATCAGCTTTCCAGCCCTTTCCCTCGGGAGGATCTGCCAATAAAGATGAACTGCTCAATATGGCAATAAGTACTGTGGCTAATGCCAAAATAGAAGATTTTTTCATTTTTGAATCCTTAATAGAAATCTACGGCAAAATATTAGTCGATTATATCTGAACAAAAGCTGAACAAATTTGATGGGGTTTGATTTTTCTTAGATTCTGTCTGAAAAACTAAAGTCTTTATATTTTCGGCCGTATTAATCTTTGTTCCGAGGCCATCCCCAACCCCGCCTTGGAGCAATCTAAGCCCTGCTTCGGTGGGGCTTATTTATTTTGGGTGAATTTATTGATAGCAGTCATTCAAGCAGTCTGGATGTATTTTTCTACAAAGCAGTCATAGAAATGGAGAAATTGGCTGAAAGTGGATGCCCGGAAGTTTTATGAAGCGGGCATACGCTGTATCAGGTGACCGGCTGTTGATTGCTGGTTGCTGTCTTGTGGATTCTTCTTATTTAGCAGCAGCGAGTATTTCCTAAAAGGTCTGTTATTAAGCATAACCTACCCATTAGATTCTTAATTTACATGAGGTATGACCTTAATAATACTCCCTTCTCTGCTTAACATAGCTTTTCGATTAAACCAAAAAACAATAACAGCAGCGGCCACAAAGAACAGTGTGTCGTATGGTTGTGCATCAGGCCAAATGGGATTAACAAGCTGAAAATGCATCAGTGCAGGGAGTAGAATACTGCCACGCGAGGCATTGAATAATTGAGTCACTATCACGCTAATGGCAACCGAGCCAATAAAAAATGGGGCGAACTGCCAGGCACTTTGTGGCGTCCCGCTCAACAGGAATGCTGGAAAGTGCCATAGGCCCCATATTATTCCAAGTATCAGCCCGGCCCAAAGCGGTGCAAATTTGCGCTGCAATAGAGGCAGGGCCAGTCCTCGCCAGCCAAATTCTTCGACTGGGCCTTTAATGATCATAAATAGCATTGCTAGAATAAGCGTCTGTACGGAAGAAAAGGGGAAAAGTTCAGTAAAAAGGTTTCCCTTCAATGCTGACCCTCCGAAGAAAAGCAGCGGAATACCGAAAATCAAAAAGGCATACCAAGCGGGGGAACAACGCCACAATAGCAGTCTGGACAGATATTGCCGAAAACCTAAAATGCCACCATAGTAGGTGACTATAATGAAAGCAGCGATTGCTGGTGCGTATACCGCCAAGAAAAAAAGTGGATGTTTGCCACTCAATTCACCAAATAACGCTGTCATTTTGTCCGGCAGAAGAATGAACAGCGCAACGATTCCCCATGCCAAGCCAAAAGTAATAAATAGAAATGGTGCGAGAGATTTTAAGGGAACATGAACTTTGTCAGTATTTGTTGAGTCTGTAATCAAAATTCACCTTCACTGTCTTCGAATAGTGGTGCGTTCGTCTTCTTTCAACCTAAACCGGAATGCAGCATATCTTTAATATAGCGCAATTTTAAAGTCTAAAATGATTGTTCCTTGCTGAATTCGGTCAGTCGGAATATTCATGGGGAATAACTATAGCTCAAAGAGCAG
>CALAZS010000033.1 GCA_937926265.1 uncultured Gammaproteobacteria bacterium | reverse complement strand
TTTAGGAGAACAAAATGAGCGACATCCAGTCTACAATAGTTGAAGCCTTCGATAACCTGGCCGAGATTACACCACGCAGCGTTGATACAATCACCAAAGACGCAGTACTTGAAGCCATTGACCAACTGGACCGCGGTGAAATTCGCGTCGCTGAAAAGAAGGATGGTGACTGGGTAGTAAACGACTGGGTCAAGAAAGCCGTATTGCTATCATTCCGCATCCAGGATAACGAATTCATCAAGGGTGGCTTTACCAACTACTACGACAAGGTACCTTCTAAATATGCTGACTACAACTCACGTGAATTCCGTGATGGCGGCGTCAGGGTTGTACCACCTGCAACAGCACGCAAAGGCTCCTATATCGCACCTAGCTGTGTTTTGATGCCATCCTACGTAAATATCGGCGCATATGTAGACTCTGGCACCATGGTAGACACATGGGCAACCGTGGGCTCCTGTGCACAAATTGGTAAAAACGTTCACCTCTCCGGTGGTGTTGGAATCGGTGGTGTACTCGAACCTTTACAGGCCTCACCAACCATTATCGAAGACAACTGCTTTATTGGTGCCCGCTCGGAAGTGGTTGAAGGTGTTATTGTTGAAGAAGGCTCAGTAATTTCCATGGGTGTTTATATCGGGCAGTCAACACGCATCTATAACCGTATGACTGATGAAATCACCTACGGAAGAATTCCAGCAGGCTCGGTCGTAGTTTCAGGAAACCTGCCATCAAAAGATGGTAAATACAGCCTGTATTGCGCTGTCATCGTTAAGCAGGTCGATGAAAAGACCCGTGGTAAAGTTGGAATAAACGAACTGCTGCGTGATATCTAGGTAACATCATACCCTCCGTTGAAGCGGAGGGTGTTAAAACCGGTTAAAACTTGTATCAACTTATTTCTTCAATCCTGCATTTTGCCAGTAACGCCCTTATCCTGACTATCACGATACTTATGATGATCAGCATAGCCATAAATGCAACCAGCAAAACCAGTTTTGTCTGATCAAAAAAAACATCCAGCTCCTTGCTTAAATTTTCTGATCGTTTTTGGGTACTTAATCGTTTGTCAAAAACCAGTGTTCTGACCAGCTTTCGCAGGTTTTCAGTAATTGGCTGGATTTCCTCCTGCATAAGATAGGTATCCCAGCGCCACTTGTCAGATCGAAACACTTCGAGCACTTCAGGAAGATTCGTCATAAAGGTGGTATGTAATTCAAATAACTCTTCAAAAAAGACACCCTGAAACGCTGGGTCATTCTCATATTTTTTGAATTCCTTCATGAAAACCATGTTGGCGTCTTTAAAAGACATAAGCAGTTCATAATGTGATTCAGTACGTGTGATAAAAAACGTCCTTAAGCTCATGATCATATCAGTCCATGAGGTTTTTAATTGAAACAGCTTGATCAGAACCTCATCATTGTCTTCTTCAAATGATTCATCCAGTTCATTTTCAATAATTTCATTAAGCGTTCCATAAAACCTGAGATGAAAAGGATTAAGCTTTTCACCCGCCAGGGAGATACCCTGGTAATTGATCGAATCATTACTTCGATAAGCGATTAACTCATCCGCCCTGTCTTTATATTTAAAGAAAATCACCTTCATCAGGCTGGTGGTTTTATAGTCAGCCTCGGAAAGTTTTGACTGTTCGTCTATGAGGTTTTTGAGTTGTTTCATTGCCTGGTCAAACCTGGCTTTATCTACAGAATCCCCGGAGATAATGTATGCATTAAGGTTATTGACTGTCTGGAAAATCTGTCGGTCCAGATCCATAAGATGAACCATGTAGGGAATTTGATCCTCGAACATATCATGTGATTTTTTCTGTAATGAAACCGAGCCGGAAACAGCAATAAATACACTGACAAATGTAAAAATCAGAATCGAAGAGAATCCAAGTATAATCAGGACGAGCAGTCGTTTATTAAGATCTGTTGGCATAGAATGAGGTTGTAATTATTAAATTTTCGTCAGTTTTTCATAACCTCCCTGCCTTAATTCCTGACGTCTTTTAAACATAGCAGTTTTTTTTCGACTCTGAAAGGAAATACCAAAGAATGACAAAATCTACAATTGATTCACTTTTAGAAAAGCTTCATACCATTCAAAAAGAAGTCGAATATGAAATAGACTCCTTGCTGCAGGCCAAGCGGGAAAAGTTTCAGTATCGCATTGAAAAAGGCAAGGTGCATTTCGATCGCAGTGTCAGGCAGATACAGAAAAAATATAAAACCGGAAGCTGGAGTTACCTGACACATGCAAACTTAAGACATGTACTCTCAGTTCCGGTAATTTATAGCCTCATATTTCCTTTTATTTTTCTTGATATGGCAGTAAATATTTACCAGCAGGTCTGTTTCCGTTTATATGGCATTCCACTGGTCAAACGTAAAGATTATATTGTGATCGACAGGCATCACCTGGCCTATCTGAATACCATTGAAAAAATCAATTGTGCATACTGCGGTTACGGCAACGGTTTAATCGAATTTACCCGAGAAATTGCCGCAAGAACCGAACAATACTGGTGCCCTATAAAGCATCATAAACGCACACCAGACCCGCATCGACATAATGAGAAATTCATCGACTATGGTGATCTTGATGAATACACTGCAAAAATGGAAAAATTAAGAGAAGAAATTAAGATTGGTGATAATCTATAAGCGCTTGATTTTCAGGTACCAATTTCTAGTAGTAATGCCAGGGTAAAACCACCAAGAAATAGAGAAGAATATAAGAAAAATCGTAATTTACATGCCTTTAAAAAGCATGCATGTTGATACTCTTCAGGTATTTTTTCGCTTTCAGTGGTAACTATCATATCGATAAATTAATAACCAGGTTGAGCCTTCAATTGATATTAGCCAATAAAAACAAAAAATAGCGAATTTAAAGCATCAAAACATTGTTATCCGGTTTTCGTGGATTGAGGTAAGCAGGGAATCTGAACATGTACTTCGGTACCAGGATATTCGTTATCGTCATTGGGCCCTACCCTCGCCGGGCTTACAACCCAGATTTTACCACCATGCAAATCAATGATCTCCTTGGCTAGCGGCAGTCCAAGACCAGTCCCCCCGGCTTTGGAAATAGTTTTACTGCTTTGCACAAAAACATCAAAAACCGCATCGATTTCATCTGCCGGTATACCAACGCCCTCATCAATTACGGTAAAATGCAGACAATCAGGGTCAGATTGTTTTTCCGGTTCCTGGTGTTTGGCAATTTGTATGGTTATAACGCCACCAGGTTTACAAAACTTAACCGCATTCGATAGCAAATTAATAATCACCTGCCCGATAAGTTTATCGTCAAAAGAACAGAAAAATGGTGCAGACGTCTGCACATCGTATTCAACCTCAATAGACTTCTCGATGAGTAAACTTCTGAGAGACTCCACATGTTCCCTAAAGACAGCATTTATATTGTTTTCAGAATAATTTAAGTCCATCTTGCCGGCTTCAAGCTTGGCAAGATCCAACAACCCGTTAAGCAGTTCTGTCAGGCGCCTGGCACTGACATTGACGTTTTCAAGATATCGTTGGGTTTTGCTGTCCTGATCACGTTTCAGCGCTAACTGAGTGAAACTACTGATAGCATGCATTGGCGTACGCAGTTCATGCGACATATTCGATAAAAACCGACTTTTTTCATTATTTGCTGCCTCAGCTTTCTCCTTGGCAATTTCCAGTTCAAGCGTTCTTTCCTTAACTGTTGTTTCAAGTACTTCCTGCTGGTTAATCAACGCTTCCTGTGCTTCTTTTTCGAGGCTGATATCACGATTGGTTCCAATAAGGCGCTCTGCCTCGTAATTTTTATCGTACAAAACCACGGCATTAATTTTCATCCAATGCACCTGGTCATCGAGCAGAATTCGAAACTCGGTTTCATAATGACTGTCTGTGCTTGAAAGGTGTTCCAGTTCTGCAAACAGTGTATCCCGGTCAACAAAATAGACCCTTTGTTTCCAGATATCGAGAAGTTGTCCATTTACGTTGGCTTTTAAGTCGTACAAACGGAACATCCAGTCATCCCAGATGACTTGATTTGTTTTAAGGTTCCATTCCCAGACACCAATTCCTGCAGAATCAGCCGCAAGTTCATTTCTTCTTTTTGCACGTTCAAGGCGTTCAAATGAATCCCTGATACGGTTTTCCAACGGTCGAAAAATAAGGAGCACTTCGAAAATTAAAGTAATAAGCGCAGCAAACCAGATGTATTTTTCAAGCTCTTCAATATGAACAATTGCCTCACGGCCAATAATTTCATATTCATCCAATGCAGACTCGATCATTGGCTCAAGAGCATGCGGACCATAGGTTGTCAGATAAATGAACGCATAGGTATCCGGACCAAGCTGCTGCATATCAGTCTCATAAATGGATTGTGCATGCTTTAGAAATGTTTTGATCGCTTCTCTTAAGCCAACAGAGGGATCATCATAGATTACCTCCAGATTTCTGTTGGAAACAAATGGAATATTATCCTCATCCGAACCTTTATAAACTTTTTCATGTGTGGTTTTCAGCAAGTTTACCGATCGACCAAGCTGGGATCTGGCAAGATCAAATTCATCCTCATCTTCGGTGGCAATCATCAGTGTCGCAAAATAGGCAATGCGGTTAATAATTGCATTTTGCTGGCTGGCAGCTTTAACGAGATTGTAATAATTGCGTTGCTCTGAAATTACAGCCTGCATGGCGAAAAATGACGCCGTCACCAACAATGCAATGGCGCTCAAACCAATGATATAGCGAATTCGAATATTAAGTTCGATTGACAAGTTCATTCAGCTTCAAAGAAACTCTTGAGACGTAGTTAGCCTAGTCATAGTATTGATACTAAGTTAACAAATTATGACAAAAAGTGATTTATGCCCTGTTTTTTTTGAGGTTTTTAACAGGTTTCAGCAAGGAGTTAGCTGGCCCTTAGCAAGGCTCTTGTTATTAAGACCTTATTACGATTGCACAATAAAAAAAGGGTTCAACAGACTGTCCTTGGTGTTGTACTCAAGTGGTTCACCATTTTCAGCCTTGACCACTGCCCCCCCGGCTGCATTGACGACGGCATGAGATGCGGCAGTATCCCACTCGGAAGTTGGCCCCAGGCGTGGATAAACATGGGCTGCTCCTTCAGCTACAAGACATAACTTTAAAGAACTGCCCATGGAAACCATTTCATGTTCTCCGAGTTCTTCAAGATAAGCTTTCAACGAATCCCCTGCATGAGAGCGACTGCCGACCACTTTCCAGGTTTCATCTTCAACACGGGGCTTTACCTGAATCTTTTCAGCGGAACCAGTTTGCCCGATGATTTTGTATGCACCGGATTGATCAGCAAAATAGGTTGTTTCGAGCACCGGCGCATAAACCACACCCAATACAGGACTGTTATTCTCTATCAGAGCGATATTGACCGTGAATTCGCCATTACGCTTGATGAACTCCTTTGTCCCGTCCAACGGGTCAACCAGCCAGTACGTTTGCCATTGCTGCCGTGTTTCCCAGTCAATATCGGCTGATTCTTCGGATAACACCGGAATCGTGTCATCGAGCAGCGATAAGCCTTCTACAATGACATTGTGAGCTGCCAGATCCGCCTCGGTTAAAGGGCTGTCATCTGATTTCAGGCGGGTACCGAAATCATCACGGGCGTACACTTCTAGAATTTTCTCACCCGCATCCTGGGCAATTTTAACAATTTTCTTAATATCCATTTTATTGGCTCTCAATATCAGTCTCGTTGCCAAGATAACCTTCTCGAATCAGGTAAAGCATAATCTGTTGAACCTGTTCCATCGGTGTTCCCTGGCTGGTGTCTATTCTTAATTCAGGGTTTTCCGGTGTTTCATATGGATCACTGATACCGGTAAATTCCTTGATAATACCTTTTCGTGCCTTGGCATAGAGGCCTTTTCTGTCACGCGCTTCGCAGACTTCCAACGGTGTGGAAATATGAATTTCAATGAAAGCACCATGTTGTTCGATCAAATCCCTGACTTCCCGGCGCACCTGTGCATAAGGAGCAATCGGCGCACAGATGGCAATGCCGCCATTTTTAGTAATCTCATTGGCAACAAAACCGATACGCTGGATATTGAGATTGCGGTGCTCTTTGGAGAAACCCAGTTCACTGGAAAGGTTGAGCCTGACAACATCTCCATCAAGCAAGGTCACCGGTCTGCCACCCTCTTCAATCAGCCTTGAGTGGACCATTCGGGCAATGGTTGACTTGCCTGAACCTGAAAAACCGGTAAAAAACAGTGTAAAGCCAATTTTATCGTGAGATGGATATACCTTTGCCAGCTCCTTTTCAATATCAGGATAAGTAAACCAGGATGGTAGAGATTCACCCCGCATAAGCTTCTGACGCATTTCCAGCCTGGAAAGTGACAAACCTGTATCACCTGATTCTGTTAGCAGACTTTTTGCAACGAATTTACGTTTTGAAGGCAGATAAACGTGTTTTTCTGTGGGAACAGACTTAATTGCCAGCTCACTTTCGTAACGTCCGACAAATTCCTGGGCTTCCCCCTCTTTGTAATACTGGGTAGTCAACCCTTTTGGAGAGGCATAATGAGGTCCGATAATCATATGTGAACAACCATAGTTCTGATTTATGATCATGTGCCATAAAGCTTCTCTGGGGCCTGCTGAGCGCCTTGAAAGTGGCAGCAGGGAAAGAATACCCATCTGATGCGGGTATTTTCTGACAATTTCACGATAACCGCGCACGCGTGCAAAACGATTCATATCACCCAGCTGATCTTCACCGACAAGTGGATGAATTAATATATTCAGTTCATGTTGCCTGGCGACATCAAGGGTTAACTGCCGTTGTAATCTGTGCATAGGTTCACTGGTAGAAAACGCCAATACGTCTTTCCAACCCATACGATGGAAGTGCTGCCGTAATTCTGCCGGTGTATCACGAACAATCTCAAAATCAAAATGTAATGGTAATCCGACGCCGGTCACTTCACCGGAGACATAAACTGAGTGATGATTTTCGAGAAAATATCGCACCCCGGGGTGCTCAGGTGATTCAGTACCATAAACAGCCTGAGCTTCTTCTTCGAGGTCAACCTGCCAAATCTCTGCAACTGTTAAAACTGCCGGCATGAAGCCTTCGGGATCTCTTAGAGCGATTTTATCTCCGGGCTGAATTTTTTCGGCAAAATCCGGTGAAATATCCAGGCAGACTGGCATTGGAAACAAAGTACCGTCAGCCAGACGATGCGTCTGTATAACCGAACGGTAATCAGCTTCCGACATGTAACCGGATAATGGTGAAAAACCACCATTGAGCAGCAGTTCCAGTTCATTGACCTGTCTGTCGGTCAAAGTAATCGATTGCCAGTCGAGCGCATCAGTTTTTAACTGTTCTGCTTCCTGCTCACTAACGACCAGGTCAATTAACTTATTTCCATGATAAGGAATGTGTTCGGATAACATCAGCTATAGCCTTTGAGAAATTCAAATTAATTATTGTCAGTTTTCTAGTTGTAAATCATCCAGAATAAAACGCCACCAAGAGCCAAACGATAGATAACAAATGGCATCATGCCAATTTTCTCGATCGATTTTAAAAACAGGTGAATACAGATATATGCTGCTATAAAAGATAGCACTACGCCAGAAATCAAATCACCCCAGTGAACCTCGGCATTGGACATAATCAGTTCACCTGTCACCAGCACGCCGGATAGAAAAATTGTCGGGATAGAAAGTAAAAAAGAAAACCTGGATGAAGCTTCACGCGTCATACCCAGCATCAGGCCAGCTGTCATCGTGATACCGGAACGCGATGTGCCTGGAATAATGGCGATACTCTGAAACAGCCCGACGATCAAAGCGTCGATCCAGTTCATTGAGTATTCATCTCGAGTACGCTGGGCATTCATATCGACAGCCAGCAGTAATAATCCAAATCCGACTGTGGTTACCGCAATGACGAATGGTGAACGAAGATCTGTTGCGACATGTTGCTGAAAAAGAAGTCCAACGAGAATTATAGGCAGTGTTGCCACAATGACATGCCATCCAAGGCGTCTTTCATCTTTTAATTCAACATTACCGGGCTGTAAAAAACTTTTCCCAATGGAACGTATTTGACGATGAAAATAAATCATCACTGCCCCGAGGGAACCAACATGTACAGCAACATCAAAAGCCATGCCCTGGTCAGAAAAACCGAAAACATATGGGGCCAGAATAAGGTGCCCTGAACTGGATATAGGCAAAAACTCTGTAATGCCCTGGACAATCGCCAGCAGGATGAGTTGAATTAGATCCATTAAAGTTGTGTCTTAATTGAAATAATATTCTTTTTATCTTTATCGTACATAAAAATAGCCGGGTCAAGCCCGGCTATTTATTTACTGCATTAAGACAGTTGAGATTTATTCGCTGGTTTCTGCTTCAGAAGATTCAGCATCACTGTTTTGCTCATCTTCTGCTACAGCTTTCATGCTCAAGCGGATACGTCCCTGACGGTCAATTTCAAGTACTTTCACTTTGACAATTTCACCTTCAGACAGCTTGTCAGCAACCTTCTCAACGCGCTCTTCACAAATCTGGGAAATATGAACCAGGCCATCTTTACCAGGCAGGATAGTTACGAATGCACCGAAATCCATCAGCTTGGCAACTTTACCTTCGTAGATTGTACCAACTTCAACCTCGGCAGTGATCAATTCAACACGTTTACGCGCTTCATCACCTGCTGATTTATCGACTGAAAAGATCTTGACTATACCGTCATCGTTGATATCGACGGTGGCACCGGTTTCTTCACAGATGGAACGAATGGTTGCACCACCTTTACCGAT
Organism: uncultured Gammaproteobacteria bacterium; assembly: GCA_937926265.1. Classification (GTDB taxonomy): domain Bacteria; phylum Pseudomonadota; class Gammaproteobacteria; order Chromatiales; family Chromatiaceae; genus JABDQZ01. Next base: position 7,815 of record CALAZS010000033.1, on the reverse strand, counting down.
AACATCACGGATTTTATCCGGGTTGATTTTGAAAGTAACAATACGAGGTGCATGCTCAGACATTTCTTCACGGTGTGTACCGATTGCCTTGTTCATTTCACCCAAAATGTGCAAGCGACCATCTTTAGCCTGGGCCAGTGCAATCTCCATGATTTCTCTGGTAATACCGTTGATCTTGATATCCATCTGCAGGGCATTGATACCATCACCCGTTCCTGCAACCTTAAAGTCCATATCACCAAGATGATCTTCATCACCAAGAATATCTGTCAGTACGGCAAACTCTTCACCTTCCTTGATGAGTCCCATTGCAACACCGGCAACAGGTGCTTTCAGTGGAACACCGGCATCCATCAAGGACAGACTGGTTCCACAAACGGACGCCATCGAAGATGATCCGTTAGACTCTGTGATCTCGGAAACAACTCGGACTGAATATGGGAATTCATCCATACCGGGCATACAGGCCAGCACACCACGTTTTGCCAAACGGCCATGACCGATTTCACGGCGTTTCGGGCTACCTACACGGCCAATTTCACCAACACAGAATGGAGGGAAATTGTAGTGCAGCATAAAGGATTCTCTCTGCGAGCCTTCAAGTGCATCAATGATCTGCGCATCTCGTTCAGTACCCAATGTTGTAACAACCAGAGCCTGTGTTTCACCACGAGTAAATAAGGCAGAACCGTGAGTTCTTGGCAGTACACCAGTGCGAACACTGATAGGACGAACAGTTTTGACATCACGACCATCGATACGTGGTTCGCCGGCAAGAATACGCGAGCGTACAGTGGATTTCTTGATCTTATCAATGGCGCCTTTAACATCATCAGCAGACCATTGCGGTTCTTCAACATCACAAAGTTCAGTGACGACCCTGGCTTTGACTTCATCAATTTTGGCATAACGGTCAAGCTTGTCTGCAATCTTGTAGGCTTCGACCATGTCATTACCAACAGCAGCAGCAACAGCTTCATGCAATGCGGTATCAACTTCCGGTTCGGAATAAGGGATTGGAGCCTTGTTTACTTCTGTAGCCAATTCCTTGATCGCCTGGATAGCAACCTGCTGTTGCTCATGGCCAAACAGAACAGCGCCCAGCATTACATCTTCAGACAGGCCGTTTGCTTCTGATTCAACCATTAATACGGCATCTGCGGTACCGGATACAATCAGGTCAAGATCACTGTCTTCATTTAAACCAACTTTGGCCTGGTTAAGCAGATAGTTACCATCTTTAAAACCAACACGGGCGGCACCGACCGGTCCGTCAAAAGGCATACCGGAAATCGACAGGGCTGCCGAAACACCAAGCAGAGAAGGAATTTCAGGATCAACAGCCGGGTTTAGTGACATGACTGTACAGATAACCTGGGTTTCGTTGGTATAGCCTTTTGGGAATAAAGGACGAATAGGACGGTCAATGAGACGTGCAGTAAGAATTTCTTTTTCAGATGGACGCCCTTCACGACGGAAGAAGCCGCCAGGAATTTTACCGGCTGCGTAGGTTTTTTCCTGGTAATCAACAGTTAAAGGAAAAAAGTCACGCCCCTCAACTGTCTCCTTGGAAGTTACAACGGTAACCTGGACCACGGTACCATCCATGTCAATCATGACGGCGGCGTCAGCCTGGCGTGCAATTTCTCCGGTTTCAATAGAGACTTTGTTATCGCCATACTGAAATTCTTTTCTTATAAGACTCACTTATATCTCCTCAATCTTCTTTTCTTTAGTGATACGACAACGAAGTTTTAGCGACGCAGACCAAGTTTCTCAATCAGGTCACGGTAACGATCGACATCTTTGCCTTTCAGGTAATCAAGCATTTTACGTCTGGAATTAACCAGGCGGATCAGACCCTGGCGGGAATGATGGTCTTTCTTGTGTTCTTTGAAGTGCTCTGTGAGTTCAACGATACGTGCAGTCATCAAGGCTACCTGGACTTCAGGCGAACCGGTGTCGTTATCACTGCGACGGTATTGTTCAACGATGGATTGTTTTTCAGCTGCGCTCATTGTCATTTGTCTTCTCCTGTTTCTCGAAGCCATAAAAAAGGAAACACCCGACAATGAGTTCAGGCATTCCCGCTAAAAAGGTCGCGTATTGTCTCTTAAATTAGGCCCGTTGTCAGCAATTATTCAGGAATTTAAGGGCACCATCAGGCGTTTAGGAGCGACTTTGCCATCAGACTGGACAAAACCCACGCCAATGAAATCTTTTTCAGGACCGTAAAGTCGTAAATAACCGTCTACCGGAGCCTTTGGAACCATTACCGCCTGACCCTGCTTGATGTAGAAAGCCGAGTCAGCATTCAGAAAAATTTCCGGCCAATCAGCTATCGCTGAATCAATTGGCAGAAGCAGTTTATCAATCTCGTCAAAACCGGATTCAGCCATTTTTGACAATGTTTCAAATTTCACGGTGTTGCCCTCGAATGCCCCTACCCCGGTTCTTTCAAGTGCGGCAACATGAGCACCGCACCCAAGCCTCTCACCAATATCCTCGGAAAGTGTTCGTATATATGTTCCTTTTGAGCAATCCACATCCAGGGTAAAACAAGGCAGGTCAACCGACACCAGCTGCAGATTGTAGATAGTGATCTGCCGGGGCTTTCTCTCAACCTCGATGCCCTGACGGGCCAGTTTATAAAGACGCTCGCCATTGTGTTTAAGCGCTGAAAACATTGGCGGCAACTGTTGCTGTTCACCAATAAAATCAGGCAATAATGCTCTTATATCCTGCTCTGAAACATTATCAGTCGGCATCGATTTAATAATCTCGCCCTCGGCATCGGCAGTATCAGTTTTTTCACCCAACCTGATTACAACGCGGTATTTTTTATCTGCATCGAGTAAAAAGGCAGAGACCTTGGTTGCTTCGCCAAGACATATCGGCAACACACCGGTTGCCAGTGGATCAAGGCTGCCTGTGTGACCAGCTTTTTGTGCTTTGTAGAGATTTTTAACCTGCTGCAGTGCTTTATTGGATGATATGCCTGTTGCTTTATCGAGTAACAGAATACCGTTAATAGCACGGCCAGATTTGCGACGTTTTGCCATTAGTCCTCTGTTGAAGATTCGCTATCTTTTTTAACCACATCTTCAATCAGTCCCTGCAGGCGAGAACCTTCTTCGATTGATTCATCGTAGACAAAATGCAACTCCGGTAATGAACGAAGCTGAACAGTTTTACCAAGAGCGTGGCGAATGAAACCGGAAGCGTTTTGTAAAATCTTCTGTGCCTGGTTTCTATCGTTGTCTGGAAGAATGGTAAAAAAAACCTTGGCATGACTGAGGTCACGGGTTGTATGAACCGCCTGAACAGTCACCATGCCCAGACGGGGATCTTTGACCTCATCTCTGATAATAATTGCCAGGGCTTTTTGAATACTGGAGCTAATGCGGTCGGTTCTGTTGAAGTCGTTAGGCACTTCTTTACTCTCAAAGGTTTTGGATCAACCTCATATTACTTTCAAAAGGACGCATAAATCCATCCGTGGAGCTTAACAAAATCGTCCATGATTTTGATACCTTTTGAAAGCAACAATGATGTAAATCCTTAAACAATAACTCGATATTTTACAAAGGTAGCTGGTAAAGCTTTTATGAAGTGTCTGAGGCAGGGATGCCGAAGTCAAGCCTACATGGATGTATTTACGGCGTCTTCATAAAAGTTTTACTTGCTGCCTTTGGCAACAAGTAATAGATCATTCGACGACGCGTGCAACCTCGGTGCGCTCAAAGACCTCGATCTGATCTCCCTCTTTCACATCATTGTAGTTCTTAACACCAATACCACACTCAGTACCAGCCTTGACCTCCTGGGCATCTTCCTTAAAGCGACGCAGAGATTCCAGCTCACCTTCGTAAATAACAACGTTATCACGCAGGACACGAATAGGATTGTTACGTTTAACAACACCATCAATCACCATGCAGCCTGCAATTGCTCCTAGACGTGAAGAACGGAATACATCGCGCACTTCCGCCAGACCAATAATTTCTTCCTTGATTTCGGGAGAAAGCATACCGCCGATGGCTGCTTTAACATCATCGATGATTTCATAGATGATGCTGTAGTAACGCAGGTCAAGTTCATTTTCTTCAATAATCTTGCGGGCGGAAGCATCAGCACGCACATTGAAGCCGAATATAATGGCATTCGAAGATATTGCGAGGTTGGCATCGGATTCATTGATTCCACCAACACCTGAAGAAACAATTTTGACCTTGACTTCATCAGTTGAAATTTTGGTCAATGAATCTTTGAGTGCTTCTACCGATCCTTGGACATCAGCCTTGAGGACGATATTAAGGTATGTAACTTCACCTTTACCCATTTGAGAAAACAGCTCTTCCAAATGCGCAGACTTCTGGGCTGCCAAACGGGTATCACGGAATTTCTCCTGACGCTCTTCAGACAAAGCACGTGCCTTGCGTTCATTTGGTAAGACAATCAAATCATCACCGGCATCAGGTACGCCGGAAAGTCCAAGAATCTGCACAGGAATGGATGGCCCGGCCTTTTTAACCGGTTTACCAAGTTCATCCAGCATCACTCGAACGCGGCCAAAGTGGGTACCACTGACAATTGAATCACCCTGGTTTAACTCACCGGAAGTAACAAGTACGGTAGCGACCGGACCACGCCCTTTATCAAGCTGGGACTCGATGATGCTGCCGCGGGCTGGACCTTTTGGAACCGCTTTTAGCTCAAGCAGTTCGGTCTGGAGCAAAATGGATTCAAGCAACTCATCAATTCCTTCACCGGTATGAGCTGAAACTTTAATAAACTGGGTATCACCACCCCAGTCTTCAGGAACGACTTCTTCAGCAACCAGTTCCTGCATCACTTTATCAGCATTGGCTTCCGGTTTATCAATTTTATTAACCGCAACAACCAGAGGTACACCAGATGCCCTGGCATGGTTAATCGCTTCCTTGGTCTGCGGCATAACGCCATCATCAGCGGCAACAATCAGGACTACAATATCGGTGACCTTGGCACCACGGGCACGCATGGCAGAGAACGCAGCGTGACCCGGCGTATCCAGGAATGTAATCATGCCCTTATCAGTTTCGACATGATACGCACCGATATGCTGGGTTATACCACCAGCTTCACCAGCTGCGACCTTTGATTCACGAATATAATCAAGCAGGGATGTTTTACCATGGTCTACATGACCCATGATGGTAACAACAGGAGCTCTGGGCTCTTTATCACCCTCATCAGCATCATCAACAAGCGTTTCCATGATCCTGGTTTCAACATCTTCAGCCTGCTGGGCCACCGGCTTATGCCCCATTTCTTCAACAACCAGCATGGCGCTATCCTGGTCAATGGGCTGGTTAATCGTGGCCATGACTCCCATTTTCATCAATTCCTTGATGACTTCAGCAGCCTTGATTGACATACGCTGGGCAAGATCAGCAACAGTAATTGTTTCAGGTACCTGAACTTCATGAATTACCGGTGCAGTTGGTTTCTGGAACTTGTGTTCCTGCTCAACATTACCCACCGGTTTGGATTTCTGTTTTTTGGGCTTGCGCGAACCACGCTTGCCTTCAATGACGTGAAGCTCTTCGCGGGAAAAACGCTGATCGCCTCCCTCATCAAAACGCTGGCCTTTTTTGCCTTTGCGGGATTTTGAATCCTGTTTTTTCTGATTACTCAGCTCCTGCTGGGCCCGGGCCTGTTTTTCAGCTTCCTGACGTTCTTCCTGCAGTGCTTTTTCAGCAGCTTCTGTTTCAGCTTTTTTGCGCGCTTCCTCGGCAGCCAGCTTTTCTTCTTCTTCCTGTTTTAAGCGATCTTTTTCAGCCTGGATACGTGCATCGTTAAGCGCATCCATTTGCTGACGCTGACGAGCCTGATCCTCTAGCGCTTTTTTTGCCTCTTCAGCTTCCTGAAGTAAACGATCGGATTCATCCGGCTGGCTGTCATTCTTAACAAAGGTGCGCTTACGCTTGACTTCAACCTTTACCGTCTTGTTCTTTGCAGCCGCACCACCACGGGGAGAAATTCGACCGGTAGACTTACTACCCTGGGAAAGTTCACTGGTAGTTTTACGTTTCAAGGTAATCTTTCGATTACCCTTGGCGCCGGACTCTTCAGGCTTTGAAACGTGGCTGCTACGCAGAAAATCCAACAGCTGTTTCTTCTCATCAGCCGTCACTTCATCTTTTTCTGATGACTTCTTGATTCCAGCTTCGTTTAACTGCTTTAATAACCTGTCAACCGGAACACCGACATCCGAGGCCAATTGACTGATTGTTACTACACTCATTCCAACAGCTCCTTACGCACCTGTTTCATTTTCTTCAGCAAACCATGGTGCCCTTGCAGTCATGATTAATTCACCGGCACGTTTTTCATCCATACCGTCAATCTCCATCAACTCATCGGTTGATTGTTCTGCCAGGTCTTCCATCGTGACAACGCCGCGAGACGCAAGCGTATGAGCCAAATCATCATCCATTCCATCCATAGTAAGCAGATCTTCAGCAGGATCTGCATCAGAGATAGCCTCTTCCTTGGCAATAGCACGCGTCAAAATGGCATCATTTGCCCTGTCGCGTAATTCATTGATGATATCTTCATCAAATTCCTCAATACCCATCATTTCCTCAACGGGTACATAAGCGATTTCATCTACAGTGGTGAAGCCTTCCTGAACCAGGATAGCGGCAACCTCTTCATCAACGTCGAGCGCATTCATGAACTGTTCGATAATACCCTTGGCTTCCTCTTCACCTTTTTCAGCCGCCTGCTCTTCACTCATGACGTTCAGATCCCAGCCTGTCAACTGGCTGGCAAGTTTGACGTTCTGACCGCCACGACCAATTGCCTGGGAAAGGTTGTCATCTTTAACAGCGACATCCATTGAGTGCGAATCTTCATCAACAACTATCGAAACAACATCGGCAGGTGACATGGCATTGATAACAAACTGGGCCGGGTTGTCGTCCCAGAGAATAATATCAACACGTTCGCCATTAAGTTCGTTCGATACAGCCTGAACGCGGGAACCACGCATGCCTACACAGGCACCTACAGGATCAATGCGACCATCATTGGCTTTAACAGCAATTTTTGCACGCAGACCCGGATCACGGGCAGCCCCGATAATTTCAATCAGGTTTTCACCGACTTCAGGCACTTCAAGCTTGAACAGTTCAATCAGCAATTCAGGACGGGTTCTGGAAACCAGCAACTGTGGTCCACGTCCTTCTGAATTGATTTCGTAAAGAAACCCGCGAATCCTGTCACCGATGCGAACAGCTTCACGATTAATCAGGTCAGACTTGGAAACAAGAGCCTCGGCATTGTTACCCAGGTCCAGTACAACGTTGCCACGATCAAGACGTTTGACAACACCGGTCACAAGTTCACCTTTGCGATCCTGATAAGCCTCTACAACTTTGGCTCTTTCAGCTTCCCTGACCTTCTGGACAATAACCTGCTTGGCGGTTTGGGCTGCAATACGTCCAAACTCGATGGAATCGATTGGCTCCTCAATGTAACCGCCAATTTCAATTTCCGGATTCAGTTCATTTGCAGCTGAATAGGTAATCTGGGTTATTGGATTCTCAAGTTCTGAAGTTTCACTGTCATCAATAACCTCCCAAACCCGGAAAGTATCGTAATCTCCGGTTTTACGATCAATATCTACACGAACATCGATCTGCCCACCGTTTTTCTTGCGCGTTGCTGATGCCAGTGCTGCTTCAATAGCGTTGAAAATAATCTCTTTCTCCACGCCTTTTTCATTCGAGACCGCTTCAACTACAAGTAAAATTTCTTTATTCATCC
>CALAZS010000032.1 GCA_937926265.1 uncultured Gammaproteobacteria bacterium | reverse complement strand
ATGAGGAATAATTTCCTCATGAGTAGAAAACATTGCTGATACATCAACATTAGCTTCAATATCTGTGTCGTATTGCTTGCCTTCTTTTGGTGTGAAAAGAAAGTTACGGCCAATGCCGGCTGCCTGTCCAGCTTCTATATCGCTGACTTTATCGCCGATCATCAGCGAAGCTCCCAGGTCGATATCAAAATCCAGACTTGCCTGCATGATCATGCCCGGGTTGGGTTTTCTGCAGGGTGCGTCTTTTTTGTACTCGCCGATACCTTTTTCAGGGTGATAAGGGCAGTGGTAAACCTGGTTTATTTCTGCATTTTCACTGGCAAAAACCTGTTTCATCCAGTCCGTTAATGTTTCGAAATCTTCTTCACTGTAATAACCACGACCAATGCCAGCCTGGTTGGTCACCACGATAATCATGTAACCCAGCTCCCTGGCTTTTCGACATAAATCAAAGATACCTTCAATGAATTGAAAATCCTCTTTTTTATGCACGTAGGCATGGTCAACATTAATCACACCGTCTCGATCCAGGAACAGGGCAGGTTGGCTCATTGGGCAAATTCCACAAGTTCTGATTGCGCACGGTTGTAATCTTCAGGAATGCCAATATCAATAAAGTGTCCCTGCGTTGCAAATACAGCAAAAGGCTGGTTTTGAACTGCATCTATAAGGTAATCCTGTTCCAAAGAAAAGGCATCCCCGGCATCAAATTCATCAAATATGTCTTTAGGTAATACGTAACAGCCTGCATTGATCAGGCCTTGGCCACTTAAGCCTTTTTCGATGAAGCCGGTCACGTAACCGTCATTTGTATCCAGTCTGCCAAAGCGGGAGGTATCAGGTACTTCACGTGCAACAATCATTGGCTGTTGCTTGTTTTGCCAGGTCTTTTCCACCTGATCAGTTTCCAGGTCAAGGAAAGTATCACCGTTAAAAATGAATACATGATCCTCATTACAATGCTTAAGCGCTGCTTTTAACGCACCACCTGTACCCAGTGGTGTGTCTTCGATCTCATATTCAAGCTCAATGCCGTTATGCGAGTCACCAAAATAGTCGACCACCTTATCAGCCATGTAGCCCAAGGATAAAATGACACGGGTAAAGCCTTTTTGCTTAAGTGAGTTGAGCAGAATCTCCAGGAAAGGTTTTTCTGCTACAGGTGCCATCGGTTTTGGCAGGTCTGGCACAACCTCACGCAAGCGTGTGCCAAACCCTCCAGCCAGGATTATTGCTTCCATCAGGCAGCTTCTCCAAAAATAACGTTTTCAATGATGCCACAAATGATGTGGCCAATACCGAGGTGACCTTCCTGGATTTTTGGTGTCTCAGAAGAAGGTACTGCCAGCAGGTAATCACATAAATCACCCATTGGGCCACCTTTGTTACCAGTCAAACCTATAGTGATCATACCCATTTCATTGGCTTTTTCGAGTGCCTTGATGATATTCACAGATTTGCCTGATGTTGAATAAACAATAAGTACATCACCTGATTTACCATTGGCCTGAACCTGGCGCTCAAACAGCTTGTCGTAGCCATAATCGTTACCAATGGCCGTCAGGATTGATGTATCCGTGGTTAATGCCATGGCAGGTAATCCAGGGCGGTCAAACAGAAAACGACTGACCAGTTCACCGGCTATATGCTGAGCATCCGCGGCGCTGCCACCGTTACCGGCCAGAAGAATTTTACCACCGGTTGTCAGGCTGTTAACGCATGCATAGGCTGCCTCGGTAACTTTAACCTGCAGTTCTTTGTCGGCAAGCATGCTGTCGTAAACATCGCGTGTTTGAGTGAACTGGTCGATGACCAGTGGGTTTACCGTTACTTCATTCTCAACAGATACTTCTTCAACAGTTAGTTCTAGTGCATTAGATTTCATAATTCAATTCTCCAGGCTTGTGTGCCTTGTTTAGTGAAATGACAGTTACTAACCTGTCCATCAAATTGGTTTAAGGTACGTATGACATCCATACGTTTCTCGGTTGGAACATAAAACATCATGAAGCCGCCACCGCCGGCTCCAGAAACTTTGCCTGCCAGTGCACCGGCATCCAGTGCACTGTCATAAATCTTGTCGATAAGCGGGTTGGAAACGGTTTTGGCAGACTTTTTCTTGTTAGCCCAGCCGAACAGCATGGATCCGACGAAGCTGGAAAAATCACCTTTGAGTAAACATTCTTTCATCATGATGGCTTCCTGCTTGATACCATGCATGGCTTCCATGGCTTCATCTGAACCGGTTTTAACATTCTTACTCTGGTCTTCAATGATGCGCGCTGACTCCCTGGAAACGCCGGTATAAAAAAGTACCAGCGAAGACTCGAGTTCATTGATGACTGAAGTCCTGATTCTTAGCGGGTTGATGATTGAGCGGTTATCAGCATAAAACTCCATGTAATTGAAGCCACCAAAGGTTGCTGCGAACTGGTCCTGTCTACCGCCTTTCAGGCCACAGTCTTCACGCTCTAATTTGAAAGCCAGCTGGGCAATGTCATAGTCATCAAGTGGTGCATTCAGTAATTCAACGAATGCCCTGATCATGACTACGACCAGTGTAGAAGATGAACCCAGGCCGGAACCGACAGGTGCATCAACGGATGTATTCAGTTCAAGTGCTATGCGTTCACCGTTGTTATATTTGTTGATCATTTCCTTGTAGACGGCCATGTGCAGGCAGTGATCACGATGATCATCCAGGTCATGGTCAATACTGACTTCAAGTTCAGTCTGACGGTCACTTGCAATAAAGCGGATTACCGGCTCATTTAAAGTTTTCAGAACTGCATAGGCATAACGGTCGATCGTCGCGTTTAATACAGCACCGCCATGGACATCACAGTAAGGTGAAACATCGGTACCACCGCCGGCCAGTCCCAGTCGCAGAGGAGCTCTTGCCTTAATAATCATGAGTTCAAATCTCCGTAAAAAATGGTTTAGCTATGTAACCGTCAAGGTCGCTATAGCTGTCTTGATCTCCTTACTGCAGTAGCTGTGCCAAAAAATTAAAATTAGATAAAAGTTTTTATAAAGTATTGTTTTTAAATGTTTTTATTTTTTTTGATGTGCAGTTTCAGGTTTTTATAAGAGGTGCGGATTTTCATTTTGCAAATATTCAAAATGAGTTTGTTGAGAGATTTTTTGCGAAATGCAAATTGCAAAGCGTCAACAGGTAAGACAGCTTTAGAAAAATGAAATTTTGCAGATTAAGCCCAGATTAGATCTGGGTTAAGTTAGTACTAGGAAGGACTTAAAGCAGGTGATGCCTGGAGATGTTGACCAGAACCCTCTTGTTGCACGGACTGCCGCTCTCGAAGCTCTTTGAATATTTTATGGCGCCAGGCTGAAGTCAGACCAATGGCAAAGCCGCCAAGGGTCATTCCATCAATCCTGGCAAGCGCAGGGTTAAGTGCCAGGTTAATAAACAGCGCAAGAAATACTATTAACACGGAAAACATCACTGGGTTGATCTTGCCGTACATTTTTTTGTAAAGCCAGATAGTTTTAATAAGTCGCTGAATGATAAAAAAGTTGAAGAACAGGTAAACAAAAACACCGACTAATCCATACTTGAAAGCTATCCCAATGATGCCGATATCATCAGAAGAGAAATACACCCAGATAAGATCCTGTTCGGTCAGCGTATAGAAACTCTGTTGGCCAAATCCCAGTAATGGGTTATCAGCGAGTGACTCAAGAGCCAGTTTGTATGAAGTGGCACGCACCGCATCACCACCACCACGGGCAGTTTCGGCAATGGCCTCGATAACGACCATTAATACAACTGAAACTGCACCCAATATGAAAGGTAAAGCGAAAAAGAAAAGGGCAAGACGCTGTTTTTTAGCGAAAAAGAATGGGTACATCAGGCTCGAAAGTATCAGGGTGGCAGCCATGGAACGGGCTTTAACCAGAAACCAGATATAAGCAACTATGGCAATAACTATTGCCCATAAAAGTTTATTTGCAGCCTTTTTGCTGCGGATCATCATAAATGGCGCGAGGATACTTAAGGCAAACAATGCCAGGGAGCTTGGCTTTAACCGGTAACCTCGCCAGTCATCATGAGTAACCAGTGAGGCGACAGTATGGTCAGCTGAAAAATAGGTTGCCCTTAAATCCAGCCGGAAATAATGAAACATGTAATTTAATGCCAGAAACACCAGGGCTGCGATAAATACGCGTTCCATTTGTTCCGGGCTGTATCCAAGCCGGTATAAAAAATACAGGGCAGGGCCAAAGAAAATAATCAGGTAGCCTCTTCCGGCCAGCACACTGGGTAGCATGGAAACATTGGCGTTAACTGAAAACACATAGCCGGGTAATACAAATGTGTAAGCCACCAGAAGGACAGTTGTGAAAAACCACCAGTTCCATTTCAGGTCTTTGTCTCTTACATGCAGGCTGGCTACAATTGCTCCGTAAAAAAACAGTATCATCGCCATCAGTAGTCCCAGTTCCTGGATGCGGTTGGCCAGGAAATAGCGTCCACCCTGCAGACCGGTATAAAAAACGATAAAAATAGCTACAGAGATAAGTGCGCTAAAACTGATGCGGGCACTTATATGGGCACTGGTACGGGCGTTAAGCAAAGCTGAGTCTCTAGTTTATATGGTGCATTTCATCATTCTATATAAGGGAATAAGTTATTAATTGTTCCCCTGACATTAATCGTTCCCTAGACATCAATCTTTCCAATGTCATCCCGGTTGAAGCGAGGGATCTTTTGCATATTGCAAAAACCTTTCCTGTTTCCACTCAATCTCTCCCAATTTTAAAAGTGCAAAATGCAAACAGCGCTATATGCAGTCACTTAATTATATTAAGTATAGGCTTTAACTGGCTGATTTTAATTGCCTATTTTAATTTTTTTCTACCTATAAAAAAATGGGCATGGAAACTGCTAAGTCCTGAAATAACTAATTTTATTACGAGAATATTTAGCAGGGTGATCAACAATGAGCACTTTATTTATTACAACACAATTTCCCTATCCGCTCGATAACGGTGGAAAAATTGGAGCATTCAACGGTATCAGTGTTGTTTCAAATGACGATGATGTCACGGTTCTTTCATTCACCGAGGAACGTGAAACGGTTGAGCAGGGCATTAAATTCTTCAGCAAACAGTTTGATAATGTCACCTTCAAAGATCCTGTTGATCATGATGTCCATATTCGAAACAAGCCTTCAAAACTGCTGACTACAATGATCAGAAGTTATTTGACGGCAACTCCCTATGTGGCTGCCAAGTTTGTAAACAGTGAAATGTACAGGCTTATAGATGAATGTTTTGAAAATAATCATTACGACGTTGTCTTTATTGATTACCTGAATATGTACCCTTATGCACGATATATCAAAAAGCATTACAGCACACAGTTTAAAAAAATGGTTTTTAAAAATCACAATATTGAGTTTGAGATTGTTGAACAGGAATATCACAAGCAATCCGGTCTGAAAAAATTTATCCTGGGGCTCGAATGGAAAAGAACCAAACGCTATGAAGTCAAGGCAATACAGGATAACAGCCTGGTATTTACCGTGTGTGATGAAAACACAGATTACTTCAAGCAATATAACACTAACGTTTATTCGATGAAGCCAACCTACGATGTTACTGACAACAATCGGTTCTTGTCCTCTGATAAATCTATTCTTTATATCGGTAACATTTCCTGGGAGGCCAATATGAATGGCCTGAAATGGTTTGTTGATAACGTCTGGTCAAAAATCAAAGCTAAAGAGCCAGATGCTGTATTGAATATTGTTGGCAGTGGTAAGGTAGAAAACCCGTTTGAGAATGTTGAGGGCATAAATATGCTCGGTTATGTCGAAGATCTCGATGAACTTTACCAGTCTCACCGGGTGTTTATCGTACCGTTGTTTGAAGGCAGCGGGATACGTATAAAAATACTGGAAGCGTTCAATAATGGAATTCCGGTTGTATCTACAAACCTGGCCTGTGACACGATTGGCGCTGCTCATGGAGAGGAACTGTTCATCGCTGATACAGCTGAAGAATTTTCACAATCCGTTTTAAATTTACTTGTGTCGGATGAAACCAATAAATCCATGAGTGTTCGTGCCAAGGAGTTTTTAAGAAAACACTATTCGTTATCTTCAAGACGGGAAGAGTACCAGGGCTTACTCAGTCTAACTCAGCAGGAGAGTTTCTAAATGAACGTTAAAACCAATCCTTTAGTATCAGTGATTATGATTAACTATAACGGTGCAGCCGATACCATTGAATGTGTTGAAAGCCTGAGTCATGTCACTTATGACAATGTCAAAATCATAGTGGTTGATAATGCCAGTACCGATGACTCTGTTGAGGTTCTGAAACGTGAAATTAACCATGAGAATGTCATCATCGTTGAATCTCCTGACAACAACGGCTTTTCGGCGGGTAATAATATCGGTATCAAAGAGGCCCAAAATCTTGGTTCTGATTACATGCTGATACTCAATAACGACACCCTGGTCGAACCTGATTTTATTGAGCCTTTGCTTGAAGTGTTTGAACAGGATAGTGGTACAGGCTGTGTTATCAGTAAGATTCTTTATGCTTCGGAACCAGAAAAGATATGGTACGCCGGTGGTACCTATAATCCCTGGTTTTGCAGGGCTGATCATGTTGATTACAACCAGGCCGATAACAGGATTGAGGAAATCAAACAGGTAGAGTTTGCATCTGGCTGCTGCATGCTTTTATCTGATGAGGCCATCGAAAAAGCAGGCTTAATGGATGAGGATTATTTTCTTTACGTGGAAGATACCGAGTATTCACTCAGGCTCAGGAAAGCCGGGTATAAGCTGATGTATAACTCTAACTCTGTCATTTATCACAAGGTCAGCGCCACTACCACGGCAGGTTCCGACTTGAGCCAGTATTACACGATTCGCAATACCCTATACCTTGGTAAAGCCTATTCGAGTTTTCTACAGAAATTAAGTACCATGGCTTACAACGTGGCGTTTTACACACATAAGGTCCTGACTGGTCAGTACAAGCTAAAAAATATTCTGGCTGCACAGCTTGATTATCATGCGGGTATTGTCGGCAGGAGCGAAAGGTTTTGACATCCAACTGCTAACTAATGATTACTCTAGCATTAAATTTGCTTTTTATTATTGGCTACGTATTACTTGTTGGTCCGCCTCGGGCTGTCGAGATCAGTGCCAATGCCAAAGATTCTGACGATGAATTACATGCCAAACCTATATGGATGGTTATTCTGGCCGAATTCATTTTACGTTCAGGCATATTTCTGGTCATCGCTGCTTCAATCGAAGCCGTTCTTGGCGATTACCTGTATGAGCTTTACCATCTTGATCTTTTCCTGGGTTCATTGATTCTGGCAGGAATAATCCATACGTTTTCCTACTATGCGAGTTATTGTTTTATGGGTTCGAAAGGGCATTCCATGTCCCGCTTTTACCGTTTGGGAAGAAATTTTGCGTATGCGATAGTGCCGGCTTTTGTTGCGGCTGGATTAGTGCTTGTTTACCAGGATATCAATGACCTGCAGTACTTTGATTATCAACAGGTTGAAATTATTTTCTTTATTACATGGGCATTTTTCGTGTTTCTCGGACTGTTTGAAGCACTCTTTATGAAGCGTATCCCCATGGGCCTGGGCAGTGTTCTGTTGAAAAGACTGAAAAAGTCCTGAGTATTTCCCTATATCCTCTTGCTGCCGTTGCACTCGACCTTGAAGTTGCAATTTTCACCACCGGTTTTTTATCCAGTTTTCTGACCCAGTTTTGTGGGCATTTTTTCTATTGGTTTTGCAATTTGCAAACAGCTTATTAGCTGATCTTAAAAGTCCAGTTGCATATTGCAAAATTCATGGTTTGTAAAGATGTCTATAACCAGAAATAAATCATAACTAGCTGATATATATAAAGAATTTTTTTTGGCACGGCGTTTGCTCCATAGATCCCAGTAGATAAATCTAGACAACTCTAGATAACTTTAGATAAAAGGCGAGATTAAAAATGTCTGATCAAATTTCAGAAATTGAAAAAAAGTTTCAAAAACAGCAATCCGGTTTAGGGCGTATGTCGACCAAAACCCGTCTAGGTTACAAACGGGGCGTGTGGAAAGCTGTTGTTGCGTCTTCTTATTTCTTAAAACGTGCCCTTGATATTTTAGCCAGCCTGATGGCAATTATCCTGTTATCACCGGTATTTCTGTTTACCTGGTTGGCAATCAAGGTTGAAGATCCGGGCCCATCCATTTTCAAACAACAGCGTGTTGGCCGCTGGGGCAAAACTTTCACCATGTACAAATTCCGTTCGATGGTGATGAATGCTGAAAAACTCAAAAGCCAGTTAATGGAACAGAACGAGTCCGAAGCAGGCGTCATTTTCAAAATGAAGAAAGACCCTCGTATCACTCGAGTTGGCAGCTTTATCAGAAAGTACTCAATCGATGAACTGCCTCAGCTTTTCAACGTGCTTTTCGGTGACATGTCGCTGGTTGGCCCGAGACCTCCGGTTCCAGCTGAAGTGCAGGAATACAGTCTTTCCGATCGCCGTCGTTTGGATGTTACACCTGGAATTACCTGTATCTGGCAAGTCAGTGGCCGTTCAGACATCGACTTCGAAGGCCAGGTAAGACTGGATGTGCAGTACATCAATAGTCAGAGTTTCATAAACGACATAATCATTCTGTTTAAAACAGTACCAGCTGTATTACTGGGTAAAGGAGCATACTAATGCAAACTGTCACTAACATTCATCATGCAGTAATAGTCGAAAATACCGTTTCAGATGCCATGGCTCCATTACTTGAAAAACGCTCAATTGCGATGCTGCCAGTGGCAGGTAAACCTCAGCTGCAGTACTGGTGCGAACACATGAGCCTGGCAGGCGTTGAGAACCTGAAGATTTTTGTCAGACGCTACCCAGAACAGGTAAGGGCATTTGTTGGAAAGGGCGAACGTTGGGGCCTGAATATCGAGGTCATCACACTGCCTGAAGCAAGCGCGGGTCAATCTGATTACAGTTTTATTCTGCCGGGTATTAAACAGGATACCCTGATCGCCAGTCTTGATCGCTTTCCAGCAATAAACCTTTCCGATTGGCTGAAAGCTGAAACCGTTACCAACGTTTTTGAAAATGACCTGGCGCTGGAATCAATCAAGGACCTGGCAATTGTAGATGAAAAAAATATCCAGGACATGGTTAAAGGCAAATCTGTTTCATTGAAGGCTAATAGAAACATGGCAACCCGCCGCATGCATTCGCCACGCGATTACTGGCAAATCAACATGGATGTTTTAAACGGCAAAATTCCTGATCCATTACCTTTAGGTTACGAAGTTGAAAATGGCCTGTATGTAGAAGCAGGTGTGCAAATCAAGCCAGGGTTTGCATTCAATTCAGCCTGCAGACTTGGGCGTCACAGCCTGATAGACACTGACGTCAGTCTTGGTGATTCGGTTGTGATAGGTGCTGATTCGATTATTGACCGTAACAGTTCAGTGAATGAATCAGTGATTCTTGATCACACCTATGTCGGTTCTCATTCTGCACTGAACCGCATTATTGCTGATGGTGCAATGATTTATCACGTTGATCTTGACCAGGCTACCTGGATTGATGATCCATCAATAATCGGATCCACCAAAGCAAAACAGAGAAAAGTCAGTTTTACGCAGCGTGCAATGGCATTGGTCATGCTCACGGTATTGATGGCGCCAATCATCGTGTTTTATCTTGGCCGTCACCTTGGTAAAAAATCTGCCACCACAGAAGACACGTTATACCTGCCATCCGGTCGCAACCTGGCAGGCGAGGTTGATTACAAAACCTTAAATGTGTTGTCACTGGATGTCGAACATCCGGCATGGCGCAAGGCCACCTGGCTGATCAATGTTGTAAAAGGTGACTTGGCCCTGGTTGGCACTTCAGCTCAGAAGAACAGCAAAGTGATATATCCGGAATGGGCTGTTGATCATATCTGGGAAATGCCAGGTGTGATTAATCTGGAAGATTTAAACCAGGCAGATTTAAATCGGGCAGATATCAGTGCTAACTCTGAGATGAATTCAGAAAGTCGCTTTGTCAGTGATGCCTATTACCTTGCTACGCGAGGTTTGAAAACAAACCTGAAAATTATTTTCAAGTGGATGACAAGTTTATTCACTGTAAATCGTAACCAATCCAATCAAGTTAAATTTAAAGGAGTTTAATCCCATGAATATTTCAACAGAATCTAAAAATGAAATCACCGTGGCTCGTCTTGAAGGCCGTTTAGATGCAGCAGCAGTTCGCAATCATCGTGACGAGCTTAAGAAAGCCACTGAAGGCCTGGATAAGTGGATGGTCTTAAACATGGATAAAGTCGATTTTATCGATTCATCCGGTCTTGGCCTGATTGTTTCACTGGTAAGAAACGCTCGTGAAAACAGTGCAGATGTCGCTATTTCCAATCTGTCACCACAAGCTCAAACACTGTTCGAACTAACCCGTATGACACGCATTTTTTCAATCTATGCAGATGAAAATGCTGCCTTAGAAGCTTTGTCATAACCGTAGTCAACTTGAGATTTGGTCATCATGGACACGCAGTCACTTGAAAATCTGGAGCAACGCCTGGGCAGCCATGTATATGGCAAGCGTATGAGAATGCAGGCCAACAGTGTTGCTTTCAAATTATCAAGTACGGGTACCCAGGTTTTCTGGGAAAACTTTGAGCCTATGTATCGCGTTTTAAGTGCATCTTTAAAGATGATCGGTTTTCTCAAAAAGGCCGAGCAAAACACGACAGCATTTGAGGTTGAGGAAATTCCGGTCAAGTTAAGACGCTTACCTGAAAGTTTTGATAATTATCGCATCCTGCATTTATCCGATTTGCACATCGATTTTATGCATGATGAAGGCAAGCATCTGGTTGATCTGCTCTACAAGATTGATTTTGACCTTTGTGTGATAACAGGTGATTACCGCTTTCATACCGGTGGTGTATCCGAGGGTGTGATTGAGGGTATGAAAAAACTTATGCCGGCGCTGGAATGTAAAGATGGTGTGATTGGTATTTTAGGTAATCATGATGATCTTGAAATTGCCGCACAGCTGGAAACACTCGGCATCAATATGCTTCTGAATGAATCAGTGGCACTGAAGAGAAATAATCAGTCTATCTGGTTTGCCGGTGTCGATGATCCGCATTATTACCAGACAGATGACGTTGATAAGGCAGTTCAAAATATTCCGGCTGATGAGACAGTTGTTTTGTTATCGCATTCTCCCGAGATTATTGATGAAGCCAGTGATATAGGCATTGACTATTACCTTTGTGGGCATACGCATGGTGGCCAGGTTTGTTTACCCGGTGGTATGCCAATAATTACGAATGCAAGAAATAAAAGAAAATATTCCAGTGGTAGCTGGGAATATGGCGAGATGAAAGGTTATACCTCGCGTGGTACCGGTTCTTCAGGTTTACCTGTTCGAATCTTTTGTCCACCTGAAATTACCGTACACACGCTGAAAGCAGATAAATAACATTTACAGGAATGCGAGCATGAAAACGCAAGAGATGAAAATTGAGAACAGTAAACCGGTCGACTCGAGTATGATACTGGGATTGCCTATCGACAATCTGAGTACTGTTGAAACGGTAGAAAAAATATTTTCCATGATCAGGCAGTATAAAAAGGATAGAACACCCAGGCTGGTCGGGTCAGTTAATGTTGATAACCTGGTTATGGCCCATTCCTGGTTACCTGGAAAAACGCCA
Source organism: uncultured Gammaproteobacteria bacterium (assembly GCA_937926265.1). Taxonomy (GTDB): domain Bacteria; phylum Pseudomonadota; class Gammaproteobacteria; order Chromatiales; family Chromatiaceae; genus JABDQZ01. The sequence goes on along the minus strand of CALAZS010000032.1, from coordinate 4,846 downwards.
AGACACCCGGAAATGCTTGAAATACTTCGCAGTGCCGACCTGATTAATGCGGATGGCATGCCACTTGTCTGGCTGAGTAAACTGCTGGGTGCTCCTCTGAAAGAACGTGTTGCAGGTGCTGACCTGGTTCCGGAGCTTTGTGAAGCCGCGGCCTTGCATAATGCCCGCGTATTTTTGTTAGGTGGACAGGAAGAAATAACCAACAAGGCAGCTGAAAAACTGGTGCAGGATAATCCGGGTCTGGAAATATGCGGTGTAGCAACGCCTTTTGTAAATATTGAAGGTGAAAAAATTGACGATGAAGAAAATGACCGCCAGCTTGTTGAGCAGATTAACCAGGCTAAACCGGATATTCTGTTTATAGGCTTTGGCAACCCCAAACAATTGGTATGGTTTCAGCGCAACAGGGATCGTTTGGAAGTGCCTGTTTCAATTGGTGTTGGTGGTACATTCGATTTTATTGCCGATAATGTCAAACGTGCACCGGTCTGGATGCAGAAAAACGGGCTGGAGTGGATTTACCGGCTGACACAGGATCCTAAAAGGTTGTGGAAACGTTATGTTGTTGGACTTGCCAAGTTCTCAGTGATGGCATTGCCTTTAATGGTTAACCATTACTTGAACAAGCCCAAAGGCAACGAAGAAAAAACCTTGTCTGAAATAGTGGTAGACCCAAAAATTGAAAAGCTAATGGATGATAAGGTTGTCGATAGCTTCTTTCATAATGGAGAGCGTTACCGGGTTTTATCTTTACCGAAAAATATTGATGAAAGCTGGTATGAAAAACATGCAATACTGCTTCAGTTTCAGGTTGACCAGGATGGTCCTTTAATCTTTGATTTTGCTGATGTTGAGCAAATGGATTCAAAAATGATTTCCTTCCTGGTAAAAGCCTGGGGGACAGATATTCAGAAACAAATTTTTGGTATTAACTTAACCAATAATTCATTGATCAGAAGCTTAAGTGTTAACCGCGCTTATGACACGATTAAAAACCGAATTTTTTCGTCAACGACAGAGCTTCTCAGAGTACAGTCCCAGGAAAAAATATTTCCTGATTTTTACTACCTGCTCAATTATCAGAATAACGTCAGTGTGATCCGCCTGGTCGGACGACTGGACTTTGCTGAAATGCGAAAAATCAATTTTGAAGAGCTGTTTTCTTCGACTTTAGGCCAGCCAACGGTGCTTGATCTTTCCGAGCTTGAATTTGTAGACAGTAGTGGACTGGTATTTTTCATTAAATTTAAAAACCATTTTGAGCAGATCAACCAGCCATTGTCATTGTGTAATTTGAATACGATTACAAAACAAATTTTCAAGATTACAAAATTGACCAACCTGTTTGATATTGAAACGGATAAATCAAAATCTGTCGAAAAACTCGAGGTTGTAAATGGCTAAGTATCGTTATCCTGTTATTGGTTTGATTCTGGCGTTACTTTTAACCCTTGCAACTGGCACCTATGCATGGTCCACCTGGTTGGACAATATCAATAAGGTTGAAGTGTTAACGCTGACAAGCGAAGAGCTTGACTGGCAAAATGCAGAAGCTGCCTGTGCTCAAGCCCCTGGCGGATGGCAACTGCCTTCAGTTATGCAGCTGGTTGGCTTGTTTTATTTTAATCCGGAAACCAGATGGGTAGGATCAACCGATTATTGGAGCAATACCTTAATCAGCGATAGAGGTTTTGGTTTAAATACCAGTCTTGGTATATTGAGCTTTGATGTTTTAAAAGATGAAGATCATTTCATTTGTGTGCGGGAAAGGCCTCCAGAGAGTCGAAACCTAGCTGCTATTTGACGCCATATTTTTCGCAACATCTGCGAGGGCTGTAAATGATTCATCAGCCAGTTGCACCAGCTCATCAATAAGTTCAAAGCCTTTGTCAGGGTTACCATCCCGGCACAGATGTTCGATCTTACGTGCAAGCAAATGCAACTGCATGGCGGCATGTGCTCCTGAGCTGCTTCCCAGCGTATGGCTGTGAAACTCCAAAGCTTCAGCATCATTATTGGCTTGCGCTTCTTTTATATTGCTGACCAGCTTTTTTGATTCCTCGATATAAAATTCAAGTAATTCAGGCACTATTTCTTCAGAAGTGTCACGGATCAGCTGTTGAATGACCTTGTTATCAACAATTTCAGCTTCATTATTATCTTGAACTATCTGATCTTCCTCTGGTGGTTGCTCGGCCTCCATAGGCGCTTGAATGTCCAAGACAGCGGAGTCTTCTGATGTTGTCCATTTTTGAATACAACTGAGCATGCTTTCCTTGTTACATGGTTTTGCAAGGTGGTCGTTCATACCTTCAGCCATGTATCTTTTAATTTCCTCTTCCATGGTATGAGCGGTAAGGGCAATTATGGGTGTAGGAATATCTTTTTTATCCAGTTTTCTTATTTCATGGGTTGCAGTAATACCATCCATCAGTGGCATTGAAATATCCATCAGTACAATATCGAAAGTATCTTTTTTGAAGGCTTCCAATGCTTCAATGCCATTTTTTGCAAATACATTTTTTATGCCGGCGCTATCAAGATAGTTGCCAAAAATCATCCTGTTGGCCGGGTTGTCTTCGGCTACCAGAACATTAATGTTTCTATTGGTCACAACGGTTTTCGGTTTGAACTGGTGTTCATAGGCAATAACATTAGCTTCAGTTTCAAATTCCAGCTCAACATCAAATTCAAATGTTGAGCCTTTATCGTCGTTGGCCTTAAAACGGAGAGCACCATTCATCAGTTTTGCCAATTGGTTGGATATTGCAAGCCCAAGGCCACTGCCTTCCTGTTTTCTGGCATGAGACTCATCACTCATGGTGAATTCTTCAAACAGAACCTTTTGAAATTCATCTGAGATGCCAATGCCAGTATCGATTACCTCGGTTGTAAGGATGAATTTATCTTGATCAACCTGCTGGAAACTGGTGTTAACGGTAATACTGCCCTGGTCAGTAAACTTTATTGCATTGTTAATCAGGTTAATAAGAATTTGCCTGATACGTGTCGCGTCTCCGCGTGCATATTCAGGAATTTCCGGTACCAGGGAGAGTTTTAGGTCAAGCCCCTTGTTTTCTGCCTGGGTAACCAACATCTCTTTTGTCGTGTTAAATAGTTCATGAAGCCGCAGTGGGTGAGATGTAATCTTAAGCTTGCCCGCCTTCATCCGCGAGAAATCCAGAATAGTATTGATAATCTCGAGTAATTGTTTACCGGAGTGTTCACCGGTTTTAACCAGGTTTGACTGTTCCTGGCTTAATTCGGTCTGTTTGAGCATATCGAGAATACCCAGAACCGCTCCAAGTGGAGTGCGTATCTCGTGACTCATGGTGGCCAGAAAACGGCTTTTGGCCTCATTAGCCTGATCTGCCTGGTTGCGGGCTTTAAGCAGTTTTTCTTCGTTTTGCTTCTGATCGGTGATATCGGTGAAGTGTGCAATAAAGTGTGATCGCTTACCGTTTTCATCATAGACGGCCGATATACTCAGGTTCTCGGGAAAAACTTCACCATTTTTTCGTCGGTTATAAATTTCACCGCGCCAATGACCATTTAAACGTATCTGTTGCCACATGGCATCGTAGAATGGCTTTTTGTGTAAACCGGATTTCAAAAAGTCCCTTGGGTTTTGCCCGGTGGCCTCAGACTGGGTGTAGCCGGTAATTCTGGTAAAAGCCTTATTGGTTCTAATGATGCGCCCCTGGCTGTCGGTTATAAACATCGCTTCTATGGAATCAAATGCCCGTGCAGAAAGTCTCAGTTCTGTCTCTGTAGCTTTTCGGTCAGAAATATCTCTGATAAACGCGGCAAAAAGTTCTTTCTGATCAATCTTGATATTTGAAATAGTGAGTTCGACCGGGAATTCATGACCATCCCTGTGTAATGCATTCAGTTCAAGGCGTTTGCCAATGATTGGGCCTTCTCCAGTCTTGTTGTAATGATCCATACCCCGGGTGTGTGCTTTTCTCTGCTCTTCCGGAACAATAAAACCTGCCACCGGTTTGCCAAAAACGTCATCTCTGCGCCAGCCAAATATTTCCTCGGCCTGCGGGTTAAATTCTTCAATGATGCCGTTTTGATCGATAATGATAAGCGCGTCCAATGAAGATTCGAGAATTGCCTGAATTTTCGATTCGTTTTCGCTGGCGCTGATTAACAAGTCGTTCTGAATTGCCAGGCCCTGTTCAAGTTGCTCATAACTGTCTTTGAGGCTTAATGACATGTTGTTAAATGCTTTCGACATTGTTGCAATTTCATCATTGCCTTCTACGGCGATTTGAAATCCCGGGCCTTTTTTCGAGATAATTTCAGCGGCAGCATTTATCTTGTTTATCTGCATCGTCAGGTAATTGCCAAGAAAATAAGAGAAAACAGCTACCAGTATCACCATGATCAAAGCGATGGTTATCGTCCACTGACGAATTTCTATGAAAATATTGTCAATTTCATGGGTTGAATAACCTAATTGAATTTTCCCATAGCTGATACCGCTTATTTCAATATCCTGTTCAATATCGAATACTCCATCACTAACATCTGACGGATAGCTATCAAACTGATTTTCCTTATCCGCAAAGTATTCAAAACCGCCTTCTGCCAATATTGAATCGTTCGATAAAATTCTTAAATAAATTATCTGTGGATTTTCCAGCGTTTCTTTGACGGTGCTTTCAAGACGAGCAAGGTCTTTGGATAAGACAGCATCAACACTGGCACTGGCAATTAAGCCAATTTTAGTGGTGGCATTGTTGATTAGGTTGTTCTGACCGGTTTCATGAAGGAAATTTAAAACACTCGTGATTAATTCACTTCACAAAAGAACCTGGATAATACCGACGTCCAGAAT
>CALAZS010000031.1 GCA_937926265.1 uncultured Gammaproteobacteria bacterium | reverse complement strand
AGGGTATTGATCGGAAACCGAATGAAATTCGACTGATACATGGTGATGATGACGCCAAAATAAAATTAAGGGACATGCTGCAGCAGAAATTTTCAGATATTAAGCTTGTAATTCCAAAGAATTGACAACCGGAAAGGTCAAAGTAGAATAAATTTTCATTTTTAGTTTAGACAAGGAGCGTCTATGAACACGATTATGTTTGATACTCACCAATTTGTTAAAAAATTAACCTCTGCAGGGTTTTCAGAGCAACAAGCTGAAGTCCAGGCTGAAGCTATTGCTGGCCTAATTTATTATCAGATTGAAGATCAGCTTGCTTCTAAAAAGGATATTAAGCTGCTCGAATCAGAACTTCATCAACTTGAAGAGCGCCTTACCTATAAGTTGACGTTAAGATTGGGAAGTATGCTGGTGGTGGCTGTCAGCATAGTGACTGCATTGGTCAGGTTAGCTTAAATAGAGCTCCCCGCTTGCGCGAGGGAGAATAAAATCAAGGCAAAACCGTCCTGGCGCCATCCGGTGTACCCAGTATAAGCACATCCGCAGGACGACGGGCAAACAGGCCGTTTGTGACAACACCGGTGATATGATTCAGCTGTTCTTCGAGTTTAACCGGTTCCATGATCTGCAGGTTTTGCACATCAAGAATGATATTGCCGTTGTCTGTGACAAAGTTTTCCCGCCATACCGGTGTGCCGCCCAGTTTAACTATCTGACGCGCTACGTAACTGCGCGCCATCGGAATCACTTCAACCGGTAAGGCAAAATCACCCAGCACATCAACCAGCTTGGATTCATCAGCAATACAGACAAACTTTTTACTGGCGGCCGCAACGATTTTTTCGCGGGTTAATGCCCCGCCGCCGCCTTTTATCAGGTGTAGAAATTTATTCGATTCATCTGCGCCATCAACGTAAATTTCAAGATCACCTACAGCGTTTAAATCAAATACGTGAATACCATGTGATTTCATTCTTTCTGTTGATGCTTCGGAACTTGATACAGCACCTTCGATCTTATGTTTTACAGGAGCAAGCAAATCAATGAAATGGTTAACTGTAGAACCGGTACCAACACCAATCACGCCACCATCAGGCAGATATTCCAAAGCGGCTTGTGCGGCGACTTTTTTCATTTCATCTTGATTCATTATGTACTCCGGTGTTTTAGTTTTTGGGAATATGCGTATGATTGTCTAATTTAGGGTACGAATAATACGCCATTCCGGCATAAGCTGGAATCAATCAGTTGAATTTTACTGGTAGCAACACATGCCACTGAACTATGTAAAGAAAATCCTGCAGGCAAAAGTTTACGATATTGCCATTGAAACACCGCTGGAACTGGCACCGCGTTTAACGCGACGCCTGAAAAACCGGGTTTTCCTGAAACGTGAAGATTTGCAGCCGGTTTTTTCATTTAAAATTCGTGGCGCCTATAACCGCCTGGTCAATCTAACCCAGGAAGAAAAAGACAAAGGCGTTATAGCGGCATCTGCCGGTAACCATGCGCAGGGTGTTGCCATGTCTGCGGGCAAACTGGGTATTTCTGCGACTATTGTCATGCCTAAAACCACTCCATTGATTAAGGTCGAAGCGGTAAAAAGCCGCGGTGCCAGGGTTGTACTCAAGGGTGACTCCTATGACCAGGCCTATCAACATGCACTGACGCTTGCAGAAGAGAAAAATGCGACTTTCATTCACCCTTTTGACGATGAACTGGTCATTGCCGGCCAGGGTACCGTCGGCATGGAGATATTGCGTCAGCATAACAAGCCACTGGATTATATTTTTGTACCCGTTGGTGGTGGCGGCTTAATTGCCGGTATATCTGCTTACGTGAAATATGTTTCACCGGAAACTAAAGTCATTGGCGTAGAACCGGAAGATGCGCCAACGCTTTATAAAGCCATGGAAGCCAAGCGCCGCGTGACCTTAAAACAGGTGGGTATATTTGCTGATGGTGTTGCTGTTGCTCAAATAGGTAAGGAGACGTTTCGTATCGCCAGGGAGTGTGTTGATGAAGTTATCCTGGTAACAACCGATGAAATTTGTGCAGCCATTAAAGATGTATTTGATGATACCCGAACAGTGGCTGAACCTGCCGGTGCGCTATCGATTGCCGGAATGAAAAAGTTTGTTGAACAAAACAAGCTGACAGATAAAAGCATGGTTGCCATAGAAAGCGGAGCGAATATTAATTTTGATCGTTTACGGCATGTAGCAGAAAGGGCTGAACTGGGTGAAAAGAAAGAAGCGCTGCTGGCGGTTGAAATACCGGAAAAACCAGGCAGCTTTCTGGCTTTCTGTAAAACGCTGGGTAAGCGGGGCATTACTGAATTTAACTACCGTTACGATGACAATAAAGCTGCGCAGATATTCTGTGGTGTTGAACTGCAAAATGGTGAGCAGGAACACCGGGAAATCATGCAGCACCTGTGTGACAAGGGCTACAAGGTTGTGGATTTAACCGATAATGAAATGGCCAAGTTGCATGTGCGCCACATGGTTGGTGGCCATGCGCCACAAGTGGAAAATGAACAGGTATTTCGTTTTGTTTTTCCTGAACGCCCGGGTGCGTTACTGGATTTTCTTAAAGGATTGTCTCGTGGCTGGAATATCAGCCTGTTTCATTACCGCAATCACGGCTCAGCCTATGGCCGTGTATTACTGGGTATACAATTACAACCATCGGAAAAAAGTCAGTTTGAAAAATTTCTCAGGGAAAATGGTTATATGTTTACCGAAGAAACAGATAACCCGGCTTACCGGTTATTCGTAGGGTCAGGTTGAGTTAAGAAACCGGTAAATGAGGTAAAAACAAAAAGGCCCGCTGTTGCGGGCCTTTTCAATTAAAGAAAATTATTTTTTCTTTTTGGGTGTAACCTTGCGCTTCGCAGTGCTAGGTCTTGCTGCTTTTTTCTTGGCAACTTTCTTTTTAGCTACCTTTTTCTTGGCAACTTTCTTTTTAGCTACCTTTTTCTTAGCCACTTTCTTTTTAGCGACTTTTTTCTTGGCAGCTTTCTTTTTAGCTACCTTTTTCTTAGCCACTTTTTTCTTGGCTACCTTCTTTTTAGCCACTTTCTTTTTAGCGACTTTTTTCTTAGCAACTTTCTTTTTAGTTGCAACTTTTTTCTTAACTGCTACTTTCTTTTTAGCAGCGACCTTTTTCTTGGCTACCTTCTTTTTTGTAGCCCTCTTCTTAATTGCCATATCTTCCCTCCACAGAAGTAGCTTGACTGACTCAAAAAAAGTATAAACCAGTATTAGAGAAATACTAGGTTATTGATCTAAATAAAGTTAATTTTATTAACTTGTTCTAATTAACGACTTAAAACTTTAAAGCTTTAGAAAATTTCTTATCTTTTTTTCAGTAATAATCATATCCATGGGTATGTCCCATGAATTATTGTCAATCAAGTAAAGTTTTTGTAATTCATGTGCAAGGCCTATAAGCACAGGATGACGTTGAGACTGTGTTTTACAGTGTGAAAGTGTTCTATCGTAGAAACCACCACCCATACCAATACGGTTACCTTTTTCATCAAAAGCAACCAGTGGCATAAAGATAACGGACAAACTACATGTTGTTACACGTTCTTTATAATTGGTTGGTTCTAAAATTTTATAACGATTTAATTTTAATGATGTGCTCTTGTTATAAGGCAAAAACCAGAGACGATTATGTTGAAGTGGGTATAAAACTGGCAGGTAAACCTGTTTTTTTAATTTCAATAACAGTTTTATCAGTGAGTCGGTTTGAATTTCGCCATCGTTATCAAGATATATGGCAAACCTTTTATAACGACGTAGTATTTTTGACCTAAGAATGAGTCGCTTTAAAGCAATTTCGTGAAGATTCTGCTGCTTTTTTGACAGCTGTTTTCGTTGGGAGCGGATCTGTTTGCGGATTTGCTGAGTTTTCATGATGAGATGAAGAGCGCTCCCCACTTGCACCGTTACTGACCTTTGTTCTTGAACCAGAAGGTTCAAGTGGGAACAACAATACCACTATCAGGCTTTCCACTACATGGTGGACATGCACACAAGTGAGCATTTAATGCTCCCTGGGTAAGAATTAGGCTCAAGAAAATACCCGGTCAATTCTCGAATACTGCAGGGAGCGCCTAATTAAAGGCTAAACCCATTTGGCTTAAAGTTCCAGTTGATTTGTTTGATTTAGCGCAACTTCTACTTTTTCTCTAAGGGATTTAATGCGCTTGCTGACAATATCGGAAATAGTTTCGCTGTCAGTGGTTTTATGGAGGAGTTCGTGGGTGATATTAAGTGCGGCCATTACTGCGATGCGGTCACCGCCGATAACAGTACCTTTATCGCGGATGAGTTTCATTTGGTCATGAAGATACTGGGCTGAAGATTTTAAGCTGTTAACTTCATCAGGTTCGCATGCAATGCGATATTCTTTATCGAGAATAGTAACGACTGTGGGTTTTTTATCAGATTTCACGGCAGTATTTCCACTTTAATTGAGTTGCGTATTCGGCTTATCAGGTGTCCAGGGCTTTCAGCCTGCTAATCATTGCTTCAATACGGGTTCGTGCCAGCTCGGTTTTTTCCATTAAAGCACTTTTTTCTGCAACCAGGGTTTCCTGGTTAACTTTCAGGCTTTTATTTTCTTCCTTGAGAAATTCGCAGGCTTTAATCAATTCCTCAACGCGTATTTCTAATGCTTTGAGGTCGACTTCCACTGTTGTTGCTTGTTCTTTTTGTGACATGGTAACGACTATAATTTGGTGGAAATTTAGGGTCAATCCGATATTTGCCATGCTATCATGAAAAATCATGGTTAAACCAGTAAATAACAACCCATTTCACCAATATGGATCATAAAACGCGGCAAGATACAGCATGATAGAGGACGAAGAAATTTCTGATCAGTACGACTTAATCAAGCAGCAGTTAACCTCGGCAAATGCCAGTGTTCAGGTTGCTGAGGCACATGGTTTTATTTGTGGCGTTATCGCTACCGATCAACCGATACCTGCGGACTGGTTTGAAGAGGTGTTTGACCAGGCTGAAGAAGGCGATTTGCTGGTAAAGGATTGTCAGGCCTCCCTTAAACTCCTCTATAAGGAAACCCTTGATGAGATTGAGGGTGCAGGTATTGGCATGCGGCTACTTCTGCCTTCTGACACTAAGCCTTTACCTGAGCGTGCCCAGGCTGTTTCACAATGGTGCCAGGGGTTTTTATACGCAATAGGTTTAACTGGAAACAATAACCTTTCTCTTTCAGAAGAAGCACGGGAAGCTTTGGAAGATATGACGTCCTTTACCCGAATTGATATTGAAGCACTTGAAGATGATGCAAATGAAAATATTGGTGATAATCATTCGGTTGATGATGAAGATGCCCTGGTAGAAATTACCGAGTTTTTATGGGTGGCCGCCATGTTGATCAGGGAAAGCTATCTTAATGGCGGGCAAGCTAATTTAGCGGAAAACCAGCATGAATATCACTGAATTCAAAAAACGTCGTAAACAGTTAATGCGCATGATGGATAAAAACTCCATCGCTATTTTGCCTGCAGCACCTGAATCAATCCGCAACCGCGATGTGCATTATCCATACCGCCCCGACAGTGATTTTTATTATTTAACCGGTTTTCCCGAGCCCGATGCCGTGGCAGTGCTAATTCCCGGTAGAAAACATGCAGAATACATTCTGTTTTGCCGGCCGCATGACGAAACCAAGGCAATGTGGGATGGCAAGATGGCAGGCCAGGAAGGTGCTGTTGAGATATATGGTGCAGATGACTCCTTCCCTATTTCAGATCTTGATGAAATTTTGCCAAGAATGCTTGAAGAAAAAAGTCGTGTTTTCTATGCAATGGGTTGTAACAGTGATCTTGACCGGCGCTTGAGTGACTGGATCACCATGTTAAAAAACCAGGCCCGCTCAGGACTGCAAAGCCCGATGGAAATTGTTGAGCTGGATCATTTTTTACATGATATGCGGTTGTATAAAAGCCGGTCTGAAATAAGCAAAATGAGAAAAGCCGCGAACATTTCAGCAGCAGCCCATAAAAAGGTCATGAAAAGTTGTCAGCCCGGCGTTATGGAATATCAGCTTGAGAGTGTTTTTCGTCATACCTGTGCCTTAAAAGGTGCAAACGATCAGGCATATCCTTCAATCGTAGGCGGTGGCAATAACGCCTGTGTCCTGCATTACATTGATAACCGAGACGAGTTGCACGATGGTGACATGCTTTTAATAGATGCCGGATGTGAACTGGATTTTTATGCTTCAGATATTACTCGAACCTACCCTGTTAATGGCAAATTCAGCCCGGCACAGGCAGATCTTTATCAGTTGGTACTGGATGCCCAGCAGGCGGCCATAGATAAGGTTAAGCCCGGTAATCACTGGAACCAGCCACATGAAGCAGCGGTCAAAACCATTGCCAGGGGGCTGATAAAACTCGGCATCTTGAAGGGAACATTGGCCAACGTCATGAAAAAGGAAAGTTATCGCCAGTTTTACATGCATAGAACCGGTCACTGGCTGGGTATGGATGTTCATGATGTAGGGGATTACAAGGTTGATGGCCAGTGGCGTGAACTTGAGCCCGGCATGGTGTTAACGGTTGAACCAGGGCTTTATATTCCTGCAGGTACCCGGGGTGTTGCAAAAAAATACTGGGGTATTGGAATCAGGATTGAAGATGATGTTGTTGTGACAAAAGACGGTTGTGATGTGCTGTCTAAACAGGTTCCCAAAACCATTGAAGATATTGAACATTTAATGAGTGCCTGAGTATGCCAGATCGAATGAAGGAGAAAAGGCCACAGTTTGACATCGTGATTTCAGGCGGTGGCATGGTTGGTGCAAGCCTGGCGCATGCGTTAAATGGTCATGGCCTGCGTATCGCAGTTATTGAAGCGGTACAGGCTGATACTGAACAACAGCCGAGTTATGATGACAGGGCAATTGCCTTATCGTACGGATCAAAACGTATTCTCGATGCACTTGGGGTTTGGCATTCGTTGCAGTCTTATGCCGAAGCTATCAAAGATATTCATGTGTCTGAGCAGGGCCAGTTCGGTTTTGCGCGTTTAAATGCCCGGGAAGAAAATGTTGAAGCACTTGGTTATGTTGTTACCGCCAGGGATCTTGGCCAGGTGTTGTTAAAGGCCCTGCCGGAATTAGCAGATGTAACCCTGTTTTGCCCGGCCAGGCTTGAAGCTTTCCATGTTCATAAAAACCGCATTGATGTCGATTTGGCAGATGATAACGGCCAACAGCTGATAACGGGTTCTCTTTTGATTGCAGCCGATGGCGGCAAGTCTTTTGTGCGAACCCATCTGGATATAAAAGTAAAAGAAGTTGATTATCAGCAATCGGCTATTATTTCGAACCTGACACCACAAAAAGACCACCAGAATATTGCTTTTGAACGTTTTACCGGATCCGGTCCGGTTGCCTTACTGCCGATGACGCAAAAGCGTTGCGCCCTGGTATACACGGTTGAAGCGCAGGATGTTGAGCAAGCCATGGCATTATCTGACCAGGCGTTTCTCGACCAGCTGCAGACAAGATTTGGATATCGTTTGGGTAAACTTGGCAGGCTTGGCAAACGTCAGTCTTATCCCCTGTTATTAAAACAGGTGGAAGAGCACGTTCGTCCAAGAATAGCTCTAATCGGCAATGCAGCTCATGCAGTTCATCCGATCGCTGGACAGGGCTTTAACCTGGGTTTACGCGATGTGGCAGTACTTGCAGAAGTTATCAATGAGGCCTTCAAACATGGCAAAGACATCGGTTCCCTTGATGTCTTAAGTCAATATGCTGACTGGCGTAAAAAAGATCATCGTAACGTCATGACAGCAACAGACTCGATGGTTAAGCTTTTTTCCAATCCATTGAGTACCGTTAAAATGGCCCGTAATTTAGGTATCCTGGCATCGGACATGATTCCTGGATTAAGGCATTTGATCAGCCGTCAGGCAATGGGGTTAACCGGGAAACAACCAAAACTCTCCAGGGGGCTTGGACTTGACTGAACCAGTTAATAAACGGGGAAATAAATCGGCAGACATCATTGTCATTGGTGCCGGCATGGTTGGTGCAGCAGCAGCACTTGGTTTGGCACAACAGGGCTTAAATATCATTCTGGTTGAAGCTAGATTGCCTCAAAATGATTTTAACCCGGATGTTATTGATAACCGTGTTTCAGCGTTAACCCGTGCTTCAGAAAAGCTTCTGAATTCCATGGGTGTTTGGGACTCAATGCAGGCAATGCGAGCCAAACCTTATACCGATATGCATGTCTGGGATGCTGAAGGTAAAGGCCTGATTCATTTTGATGCGGCTGAACTGGCGGAACCTTCACTCGGGCATATTGTTGAAAACCAGGTAACTCAACTGGCGTTATGGCATGCCATAACTGAGATGCAGAATATTGAAATCATTTGTCCTGACAAGGTTATGGATGTAGACCGGACCAATGGTTTGAGTCTTGTTTCTCTTGAAAGTGGCAAACAGATAACTGCCGAACTGGTTGTGGTTGCCGATGGCAAGCAGTCTGCTACCCGGGATTTGCTGGGTATTAAAACCAGGGGCTGGCTTTATGATCAGCATGCCGTTGTTGCTACGGTTGTTGTTGATGAAAGTCATAACGATACTGCCTGGCAGCGCTTTATGCCAGAAGGCCCATTAGCCTTTTTACCGCTGGCTGTTGGTAACAAAGATACCTGTTCAATAGTCTGGTCAACATCTCCTGAAAAAGCTGAAAGCCTTGTCGCGATGAGTGATACGGATTTTTGTCAGTCGCTTGGAGAAGCCAGTGAATTTAAACTTGGAAATATAATTTCAGTCGAAAAACGTGGCGTGTTTCCCCTTGAACTTAAACACGCACAATCCTATATCAGGGAAGGTTATGTGCTTATTGGTGATGCAGCACATGCCGTGCATCCATTGGCAGGGCAGGGTGTCAACCTGGGGTTTCTTGATGTACAGGCTTTGCAGGAGATTATCTGCAATGCCCAAGAGCAAGGCCGCAATCTAGGAGGAATGCGTGTACTCAGGCAATATGAACGTGACAGAAAAGCCTCGAACATGACGATGCTGGCAGCAATGGATGGTTTTAAAAGACTGTTTAGTAACAGAATTTTGCCCTTGGTAGCTGTGCGCAATGCAGGTCTGAGCTTCGTAAACAACCTGGGGGCTTTAAAACATTTTTTTGTCCGCTATGCGATGGGGCTTGATCAACTAAGACCCTGAGCAGTTTCAGAAAATATGTTGACAGATGTCCCGATAGAAATATAATTGCGAATCATTATCATTTGTAATTAGTTTAGAGGTAAGTATGCGCTCATTAATTATTGCTATTGTGGTTTCAGTTTTTGGTCTGCCTGTTATGACCGCTGTGGCGGATGAAATTGTGGTTTATTCGGCCAGGAAAGAGCACCTGGTAAAACCATTGTTTGATGAATTTGAGAAAGAAACAGGCACTTCCGTTAAATACATCACCGACAAGGCGGGTCCCTTGCTGCAGCGCCTCAAGGCTGAAGGCAAAAGGTCTCCGGCGGATTTGCTGATCACTGTCGATGCCGGAAATCTCTGGCATGCAGCACAAGAAGGTGTGCTTCAGCCAGTTAAATCGGATGTGCTTGACCAGAGAGTGCCTGAACACCTGCGTGACCCGCAAGGTCGCTGGTATGGTGTAACGGTCAGGGCCAGAACCATTGTATACAACACTCAAAATGTCACCGATGCTGAATTAACCACATATGAAGATTTGGCTGGTGAAAAATGGAAGGGGCGCTTATGCCTGAGAACTTCCAAAAAGGTTTATAATCAGTCACTGGTTGCGATGATGATCAGTCGTCATGGCGAAGAAAAGACCGGCCAGATCGTAAAAGGCTGGGTTGATAACCTGGCGTTACCACCATTTTCAAATGATACCAAAACGATTCAGGCGGTTCAGTCAGGACAATGTGATGTAGCTATAGTGAATACTTACTACTTTGGTAGGCTTGAAGACAAAGGCGAATCGCAAAATGCAGCCCTGTTCTGGCCTAACCAGGATAGCTCAGGAGTCCATGTCAATATATCTGGCATTGGTCTTACCAGTCATGCTCCGCACAAAGAAAAAGCGGTTAAGTTTTTAGAGTGGATGGTTTCTGACAAGGCACAGTCAATGCTGGCCAATTTGAACATGGAATATCCGGTAGCATCTTCTGTCGAGTCTTCCGGTATTGTTAAGGGCTGGGGTAGTTTCAAGTCAGATGATATTAACCTGGCAGAAGCTGGTCGTTTGCAGGCTCAGGCTGTTCGACTGATGGATAAGGTTGGATACAAGTAAATTAATAATTGGTAAATGACAAATAACAAGGATAAAAAACAATCATAAATAACTGGGCTGTAATTTTTACAGCCCGATTTTTATTTTCCTGATTATCATTTCCTTTTTGTTTTATTCTGAATGATTTTTTTAAGTGAAGCATAGACGTTCAAGTAATACGATGATTTTGCCAGGCGGCCTAAACCGTGGCTGGCAGACGGCCAGCATTATGCTGGCTTTTGTCGTTTTTATGCCCCTGCTGGTTTTGTCCCTGTCCTGGCTATCAATAAACCAGGACGTCTGGGCGCACATGGCCAGTACCTTGTTGCCGGATGTGATTTTTAACACCTTTGTTTTATTGTTGGGCGTGAGTATTGGTGTGCTTTTGCTTGGAATCAGCCTGGCCTGGCTGACAAGCATGTGCGAATTTCCCGGACGAAAGTTTTTTGACTGGGCACTCATGTTACCGTTCGCCATGCCTGCGTACGTTCTCGCCTTTGTTTTCCTGGGGCTTATGGATTTTTCCGGTCCGGTTCAATCATCATTGCGAACGCTGTTAAATCTTCCCGGCAACTGGTTTATTGAAGTACGTAACGCTTACGGCGTAATTTTTGTCATGGTGCTGGTGTTATACCCCTATGTTTACATGCTGGCGCGTGTTGCTTTTTTAAGCCAGGGTCAATCCGTGTTTGATGCCGGTCGCAGCCTCGGCCTTTCTCCCTTTCAAGCGTTCTACAAAGTTGCGCTGCCAATGGCAAGGCCGGGAATTGTTGCAGGTTTAAGCCTGGCCTTGATGGAGGCATTGGCTGATTTTGGTGCTGTCGCGGTATTTAATTACGACACTTTTACCACTGCCATTTATAAAGCCTGGTTTGGTTTTTTTGACCTGCAGGCTGCAGCACAGCTGGCGACGCTGTTACTCGCCCTGGTGCTGATTGCATTAACAATCGAACGCTATTTAAGGGGGCGCTCGCGATTTGATGAAAACCGTTCTAACCGCTGGCGTCGCATTCAACTCACCGGTCAGAAAAAATGGTGGGTGACTTTTTATTGCAGTTTGGTATTTTCATTGGCTTTCTTAATGCCGCTGGTTCAGCTTGTGCTGTGGGCATGGGAATCACGCATGTACATTGATGAGCGATATATTGATCTTTTTTGGCACACTTTTATCCTGGGATTGTCTGCCGCGGTTTTAACCGTCATCGGGGCATTTATTTTAGCTTACAACCGTCGCCTGCATTCCAATATGATTGCCAAATTATCGGTCAGGCTGGGTACATTGGGATATGCTTTGCCGGGCTCTGTGCTGGCTGTAGGTGTGATGATTTCGCTGGTATGGTTTGACCAGCGCCTGGCCGATTTAATTGAGTATTTATTTGCTGTTGAAACGGCCCTGGTTTTCAGTGGTACGGTGCTGGCACTTCTTATTGCTTATTACGCCAGGTTTCAGGCTGTGGCCTACGGCCCAATTGAAAGTGCCATGGAAAGAATAAAACCATCAATGTCAGAAGCAGCACAGAGTCTGGGCGCTTCAGGCTGGCAGACAGTCAGGCTGGTTTACTTTCCGATGCTGAGGCCGGGTATGCTGACTGCCGCCTTGCTGGTGATGGTTGATACCATGAAAGAGATGCCGGCAACTTTATTACTCAGGCCTTTCGGATGGGATACGCTGGCGGTCAGAATTTATGAAATGACTTCTGAGGGCGAATGGGAAAGAGCGGCATTACCGGCCGTTGCGCTGGTTATTATTGGGTTAATTCCGGTCAGCGTGCTGGTGAAAAAATCAGCCCGCTTGCATTAAGGTTTTCATTAAGATTTAAATTAAAGTTTGCAGTATCTGGCAGCATTAATTTCTTTTTCGGATTTCCCGTTTTTTCTCGGGTGTTGTTCCAGGTGAAATATGCCAAACTCCAATAAAATAATTTCACTGGTAGCCTCATGACATTACAAAAAACCATTCTTAACCAGTCCCATCGTGATTTAAATGCCCGCATGGTGGACTTTGGCAACTGGGATATGCCGGTAAATTACGGTTCCCAGATTGAAGAGCATCATGCAGTGCGAAAAGACGCAGGCATGTTTGATGTTTCCCATATGCAGGCAGTTGATCTTCATGGATATAAAACACGGGATTTTCTCAGATACCTGCTGGCAAATGATGTTGCCAAACTTAAAACAGAAGGCAAGGCATTATATAGCTGTATGCTGAACCAGGATGGTGGTGTCATCGATGACCTGATTGTTTATTTTATGCAGGAGGACTGGTTCAGGCTGGTGGTTAATGCGGGTACTGCTGAAAAGGATATTGCCTGGTTGAAGCAGCATGCTGGCAGCTATGATGTTGAAGTTCGGGTAAGAGATGACCTGGCAATGATTGCAGTTCAGGGCCCCAACGCGGTAAGTAAGTCACTACCGGTGATTGGGCAATTTGCCGGAAAAGCAGTAGCCGATGGCGCTGCTGAGCTTAAGCCCTTTAACGCGGTTAGCAATGAGGACTGGTTTATTGGTCGCACCGGTTACACCGGCGAAGATGGTTTTGAGATTTTGATGCCGGAGTCAGAGGCTGTCAGTATCTGGCAGGTTCTGATCAAGGCAGGTGTCAAGCCATGCGGACTTGGCGCCCGGGACACGCTCAGGCTGGAAGCAGGAATGAACCTTTATGGCTCTGACATGGATGAAGAAACTTCGCCACTGGAAGCCGGTTTGTCCTGGACTGTAGCACTTGAACCGGAAGACAGGGATTTTATTGGCCGCAGTGCGCTGGAAAGCCTTAAGGCTGAAGGTAATCTCAGGAAATTTACCGGTTTAATTCTTCAGGGGCGCGGGGTTTTAAGGGATCATCAAAAAATCTTTGATGGTGATCAGCAAGTTGGCGAGATTACCTCGGGTGGTTTTTCACCGACGCTGGAAAAAGCCATTGCTTTTGCGCGCTTGTCAGCCGGTAGCGCTGATAAGCTGTTGGTGGACATTCGTGGCAAGCGCCTGCCTGTTGAGGTAGTCAAACTTCCATTTGCACGTGCCGGCAAAGCCTGTTATTAATCGCCTCAGTTTCAATATTCTAACTTTGGCTTAATTTGGGGGAATCCTATCATGAGCAATATCCCGGCTGACTTGATGTTTACCAGTTCACACGAATGGGTGAAAGATGAGGGCGATGACACGGTCACTATTGGCATAACAGATCATGCGCAAGAACTTCTTGGCGACCTGGTTTTTGTTGAACTACCTGATATTGGTGATGTCATTGAAACAGGTGGCGAAGCAGGCGTTGTTGAGTCTGTTAAAGCGGCCTCGGATATTTACAGTCCTGTCACTGGTGAAGTTATAGAAATCAACGAAGACCTGGTTGACAGTCCTGAACTTGTTAACGAACAGCCGTACGATAACGGCTGGATTTACAAAATAAAGTTGAGTAACAGCTCTGAAATGGATGATCTTCTTGATGCAGAGGCTTACTCGGAATTGGTTGAATCTGAAGATCATTAAGGACGTTGTTTTTTTATGCCGTTTATCCCGCACACTGAACAAGAAGTTGAGCAGATGCTATCAACGATTGGCGTTGACAGCATTGATGACCTGTTCGATGAAATACCTGAGGAGTTAACCCGCTTTTCCCTGGATGGTATTCCTGAAGGCATGTCAGAAATGCAAGTCAGTGCCCTGATGCACAAACATGCCCGACAGGACCTGGGTGCATACTGTTTTATCGGAGCCGGTGCTTACGATCATCACATTCCTGCTGCGGTTTGGGAGGTGGCGACACGCGGTGAATTTTACAGTGCTTACACGCCTTACCAGGCTGAAGCCAGCCAGGGCACATTGCAGCTTTTATATGAATTCCAGTCGATGATGACGGCACTGATGGACATGGATGCCTCCAATGCCTCTCTATACGATGGTGCTTCGGCTCTTGGTGAAGCAATGTTGATGGCTATTCGGGCAAACCGCAAATCAAAATCAGGCAAAATTCTTGTTCCAACTTCACTGAACCCTGCTTACCGTGATACAGCTTTCAGTATCGTTAACAACCAGGGTATTGAATTGATCGAGCTTCCGTTTGATCAACAAACCGGCAAAACCGATTTCTCTGCACTGGATGCTTTTGATAATGAAGATATTTCCGCAATGGTTATTTGCCAGCCAAACTTTTTTGGCGTGCTGGAAGACGTTGATTTGCTGACACAATGGGCCGAGCAACGAAATATCATGACCATTGCAGTGGTCAACCCGTTGCTGATGTCTGTGCTTAATCCGCCGGGCCAGTGGGGTAATGCCGGAGTCGATATCGCCTGTGGTGAAGGTCAGCCACTTGGTATTCCGCTGTCTTCGGGTGGGCCTTATTTTGGTTTCATGTGCTGTCGGGAAAAAATTGTCCGTCAGATGCCGGGGCGGATTATCGGTCAAACCGTTGACCTTGACGGCAAGCGTGGATTTACCTTGACCCTGCAGGCCAGGGAGCAACATATTCGCCGCTCAAAGGCGACTTCAAACATTTGTACCAACCAGGGTTTAATGGTCACCGCAGCAACCATTCATATGGCCATGATGGGTGCTGATGGTTTGGCACGAACCGCCAGTGCTTCCCATCAGAATCATCGTCAATTAATTTCACGCCTGACAGAAATTGACGGGGTAGAGGTGTTGTTTTCAAGCCCGGTTTTTCATGAAACTGTTCTGAGACTTCCGATTGAAACGCAACAGTTACTTGATGAACTGGCTGAGGAAAATGTTCTGGCGGGATATAACCTTATCAATGAGTATCCTGAACTTGGTAATGCGCTGCTGGTGTGCTCTACAGAAAAACAGACCCTGGAAGGTGTCGATGCTTATGTAGACAGGCTTAAACATTTGCTTGAGAAGCATGCGGCATAAAACCCCGGTCCGGGTTTAACAGAAAACTTTCAATCAAACTTCAATTTAAAGCGTTATATACATGTTAATTTTTGAACAATCTTCTACTGGCCGTCGGGCACTTGCACAATCACCGGCATCTGAATCCAATTTAGATGATTTGCCTGCTGAGTTTCTCAGAAAAGATCCACCGCAAATGCCTGAAGTTTCAGAAATGCAGGTTGTTCGTCATTATACCCGCCTGTCACAAAAGAACTTTTCAATTGATACCAACTTTTACCCGTTGGGATCCTGCACCATGAAATACAATCCCAGGGCCTGTAATTCTCTGGCAATGTTGCCTGGCCTGGTCGACCGTCATCCTCATGCACCAGTTTCCCACAGCCAGGGGTTCTTATCCTGCATGTACGATTTGCAGGAAATTCTCAAGCATGTCACCGGTATGAAAGCTGTGTCCTTATCACCAATGGCAGGTGCCCAGGGAGAGTTTGCCGGTGTGGCAATGATCCGTGCATACCATGATGCCCGGGGCGACACCGAAAGAAGAGAGATTATCGTGCCGGATGCAGCTCATGGTACAAACCCGGCTTCCGCAGTGATGTGCGGTTTCAAAATTCGTGAAATCCCCACCAGGGATGATGGTGATATTGATGTCGAGGCTTTGAAAGAAGTGCTTGGCCCGAATACAGCCGGTATCATGTTAACCAACCCGTCTACAGTGGGTGTGTTTGAACGACGCATCCAGGAAATTGCCAAACTTGTTCATGAAGCAGGCGGTCTGCTTTACTACGATGGCGCTAACCTTAATGCAATCCTCGGCAAGGTTCGACCTGGTGATATGGGATTTGATGTTATTCACATGAATCTGCATAAAACCTTTTCAACCCCTCACGGTGGTGGTGGTCCCGGGGCTGGCCCGGTCGGTGTTAGTGAAAGACTTGTACCATTCCTGCCGGTTCCTATGGTCGATTTTGATGGCAGTCAATATCGTTTCCTCACCCAGAAAGACAGACCGGAATCAATTGGACGTTTATCAGCATTTGCCGGAAATGCAGGAATTTTGCTCAGGGCGTATATCTATGCGCGTATGCTCGGCCGAGAAGGTATGACCCGGGTGGCAGAATACTCCACATTGAATGCCAACTATATGCTGAAGAAAATGCAGCAGGCTGGTTTTACCGCTGCTTATCCTGAAAGACGTGCGACGCATGAATTTATCATCACCCTGAAAAAGCAGGCCAAAGAGCTTGATGTGACGGCAATGGATTTTGCCAAGCGTTTACTTGACTATGGCGTGCATGCACCAACCACCTATTTCCCATTGCTAGTTCCTGAATGCTTTCTTATAGAACCGACGGAAACAGAATCCATTGATGCGTTG
>CALAZS010000030.1 GCA_937926265.1 uncultured Gammaproteobacteria bacterium | reverse complement strand
ACCACATTTGGCATTCTTCAAGCGTGCCACCGAAGTCAGAGCGAACCATTGTTTTACTACGCAGGCTTTGAGTCGGCTGGTAGCCGTCCAGCCAAATATATTCCAACTTACTTTTCATAAATTAAATCTCCAAAGATTTATGGTTTAAGGCATTAGCCATTCTTAACGGGGTTATTCATTAGTGCCCCAAACTGGAGCAGATAGTGTGCCAAAATCGTAATTGCTTAATTTTTAAACTAAAATCAGTGACTTAAAAAAAATTATATAAAAAACATAAAATCATTGGCACCAAAATAGTGCAAATCGCAAAATAGGCGCTTTATTTTGGTGCGTCTGATCGAAATTTGCCTGATCAGGCAACTTATAAAAGTAATTATTTGATTAACTTAGTTGCCTATTAGCTTAAATAGTTTTAGATTTCATGTCCCTGTGCCTAAGATGGCAATGATTAAACTACCAACTATTGAACTAACCAACTACTGAACTAATAAGTATAAATTCTGAGTTTTTGGCTGAATTTTCATTAACAACAATCATTAACAACAACTGGAGAGAGATATGGCGGCGAGTGATGTCCTAAGTATGATCGAAGAAAACGATGTTAAATTCGTTGATTTCCGTTTTACCGATACTAAAGGCAAGGAGCAGCATGTTTCTGTGCCGGCTTCGATGGTTGATGATGACCTTTTTGAAGAAGGCAAAATGTTTGATGGATCTTCGATTGCCGGTTGGAAAGGTATCAATGAATCAGACATGATTTTAATGCCGGATGCAGACTCTGCCGTGATGGATCCATTCTCTGATGAATCGCAGTTGATTCTGCGCTGTGACATTCTTGAGCCAGCCACTATGGAAGGTTACGAGCGTGACCCGCGTTCCGTGGCAAAACGTGCTGAAGCCTACTTAAAATCCACCGGTATTGCAGACGAGGCTTTCTTCGGTCCTGAGCCGGAGTTCTTTGTCCTGGATGATGTACGCTGGGGCAGCGAAATGCACGGTTCCTTTTATAAAATCGATTCAGATGAATCCTCCTGGAACTCCGAACGCGTATATGAAGACGGAAACATTGGTCACCGCCCTACCGTAAAAGGCGGATATTTCCCGGTTCCGCCAGTCGACTCTCTCCATGATTTACGTGCTGCCATGTGTATGACCCTGGAAGAAATGGGCGTGCCGGTCGAAGTTCATCACCATGAGGTGGCTACCGCGGGACAATGTGAAATTGGCACTAAATTCAGTACTTTGGTTGAACGCGCAGACTGGAACCAGGTGATGAAATATGTCATCCACAATGTTGGTCATGCCTACGGTAAAACGGTAACGTTTATGCCAAAACCGGTTGTCGGCGATAACGGCTCCGGCATGCATGTGCACCAGTCCCTGGCAAAAAATGGTGAAAATATTTTTGCCGGTGATCAATACGGAGGCTTGTCTGAAACAGCTCTGTTTTATATTGGTGGCATAATCAAACATGCCCGTGCCCTTAATGCATTCACCAATGCGTCGACCAATTCATACAAACGCCTGGTGCCTGGATTCGAAGCACCGGTTATGCTGGCTTACTCTGCCCGCAACCGTTCAGCATCAATTCGTATTCCCTGGGTTTCAAGCCCTAAAGCACGTCGTATCGAGGTGCGTTTCCCTGATCCAACCGCTAACCCTTACCTGGCATTTTCTGCAATGATGATGGCTGGCCTTGATGGTATCCAGAACAAGGTCCACCCTGGCGATGCAATGGATAAAGACCTGTACGATTTGCCGGCTGAAGAGGCCAAGTCGATTCCTACAGTTTGTCACAGTCTTGATCAGGCGCTTGAAGCACTTGATGCAGACCGTGAATTTTTAACAGCGGGAGGCGTTTTCACTAATGACTTGATTGATGGTTATATTGATCTGAAAATGGAAGAAGTTACGCGTCTGCGCATGACAACTCATCCGGTTGAGTTTGATATGTATTACAGCCTGTAACAGGTAAAGCTGTCCCTGATTAAAAACGCCCCGATAAAGGGGCGTTTTTTTTGCGTAACGAAAAATAAAAAAGAGACATTAAAAATAAAAAATTATTGATGCACCATTTTGGTGCGCATTTTGTTATATTTAGCAAAAGGTAAATTATTGTAAGGGTTTAAAGCATAAAAAATCAGTTACTTACAGTAACAGCCAAAATGGTTCAGTTATTGCTAAGAAGATTCGATGCAAAAAGAAAACGTGAATAAAAGCACAACTCTAGAGCGAGTACTGGATCATCTTGATTCTGTAATTATGTATTTCGATCATGAGTTGAAGCTGGTTTACATCAACCCGGCCGGTGAAATGCTTTTTTCTGCCAGTGAAAGAAACATGGTGGGGCAAAAGGCCTGTGACCTGATGAAGTGCCCGGAAGAAGTCGTCGGGATAAATCTTCAAAATGCCCTGGAAAATAAACAACCGATAACTGAACGTGAAGTTAGACTGCCCCTGCCAGATAAGACCCATGTACTGGTGGACTGTTCAATCATTCCTGTCACTGGAGGCAAGCCTATAGAAAACGGTTTGCTGGTTGAGATTCAGTTACTCGATCGTCATGTCAGGATTTCTCGTGAAGAAAACCTCATATCCCAACATAGTGTGACCCGCTCACTGGTCAGGGGTTTGGCACATGAAATTAAAAACCCGCTGGGTGGTATACGCGGTGCAGCTCAATTACTGGAAGCCGAGCTGTTGTCGAACGAACTCAAGGAATATACACAGATAATTATTGAGGAAGCCGATCGCTTGCAGCAGCTTGTTGATCGAATGCTTGGCCCTAACAAGCTTCCCAAAAAACAGTTACTCAATATTCACGATGTTATCGAAAGAGTCCGAACCCTGGTCATAGCAGAAAACCCGGCGGTAGAAGTATGGCGTGATTATGATCCGAGTATTCCAGATCTTTACGGTGACAATGACCAGTTGATTCAATCGATTTTGAATATTGTAAAAAATGCTGTGAGCGCACTGGCCAAAACTGCCGATCCAAAAATCACCCTGAAAACACGGGTTGCCCGTCAAATGACACTTGGTTCAAAAAGGCACAAGCTGGTGGCAAAAATTCAGGTAATCGACAATGGCCCGGGAATACCTGAAGAAATCCGCGAAAAAATATTTTTCCCGATGGTGACCGCTACTGAAGGCGGCGTCGGTGTGGGATTGTCAATATCCCAGTCATTAATAAACAAACATAACGGTCTTATTCAATGTGAAAGTCGACCAGGAAAAACGGTTTTCACAATTTGGATTCCTCTGGAGAGTAAAGAAGATGACACAGACAGATGAAGTCTGGGTAGTCGATGATGATAAATCGATTCGATGGGTATTGGAAAAGGCGCTGAAAAAGGCGCAAATAAAAGTCGAAAGTTTTGAAAATGGCAATAACCTGATGAACAGGTTGGCCAGGCATCAGCCTAATGCAATTCTTTCCGATGTGAGAATGCCGGGCTTGGACGGGTTTGAACTTCTCAAACAGATAAAAGACAGTTTTCCGAACCTGCCGGTCATTATCATGACAGCCCATTCAGACCTGGATAGTGCGGTATCCGCTTATCACAGGGGCGCGTTTGAATATCTGCCAAAGCCGTTTGATATTAAAGAGGCTATCGATCAGGTGCAAAGAGCCTGCCGGGTCAGTCGGGAAATTGAGCAGCCAGATGAAACAAAGCCGTCTCTGAGCAAGGAAATTATCGGTGAAGCGCCTGCAATGCAGGATGTTTTCAGGGCAATCGGCCGCCTGGCCAGATCAAACGTAACGGTTTTGATCAACGGTGAGTCGGGTACCGGTAAAGAACTTGTTGCCAAAGCGTTGCATAACCACAGTCTTCGAAGTGAAGAATCTTTCATTGCTTTGAACATGGCGGCAATTCCGAGGGACCTGTTGGAATCGGAACTGTTTGGTCACGAAAAAGGTGCCTTTACCGGCGCGCAGTCAAAAAGACGAGGGCGTTTTGAACAGGCAAACAATGGCACGCTGTTTCTCGATGAAATAGGCGACATGCCGGCGGAACTGCAGACCAGGCTGTTGAGAGTACTTGCCGATGGTGAGTTTTATCCAGTCGGAAGTCATGAACCTATCAGGGTTGATGTTCGGATTATTGCCGCAACCCACCAGAACCTGGAAAAACTCGTAGCTGAAGGCAAATTCAGGGAAGACCTGTTTCATCGATTAAATGTGTTTCGAATAAAAATTCCATCCCTGCGGGAAAGGCGTGAATATATTACATTTTTAATGGACTATTTTCTGCAGCAGGCAGCAGATGAACTGAAAATTCAATGTAAACAACTGCAACCTGATGCGCAGGACATGCTTAAAAAGTTCGACTGGCCAGGTAACGTAAGACAACTTGAAAATATTGCCCGCTGGATAACGGTAATGGCAGCAGGCCAGGAAGTTCAAGTAAATGATCTGCCTGATGAAATCAAAACTGCCAGTGGTGAAATAACATCAGCATCAGGCCACTGGGAAGATCTGCTTGCTGACTGGGCCAGAAATGCGTTAAAAAATGGCCAAAAAGAGATTTTGAATTTTGCATTACCCGAATTTGAGAAGGTGTTGATCAGGGAAACACTCACGTATACTGCAGGCAAAAAACAGGAAGCCGCAGCGCTTTTGGGTTGGGGTAGAAATACACTGACACGAAAAATAAAAGAGCTGGATATGGGCGAAAGCAAAGAAAAGACAGTATAAGGTAACGTAAGTGGACAGCAGCAGTATTCAACTTGATGGTAGCGAAATTGAAAAAATCGAATACCAGGATAATGAATTAAAAATTTATTTTTCCCGGGCGATTCTTATTAAAACCATGACAGGCTCGGTAGAAAAAACCAAGTGGAGCCAGGCAGGTTACCTGATTTTTAGCGGTGTTGAAGATTTTGATGGCTTTACTGAACTGCCGGCTGTCTGCAAAGGCGGTGATGTTGGTGAAAACATATACACTTACCGAGACATGATCCCGGTTCCTCTCGATAGTCGGGGACATGCTCACTGTGATTTATACTTTGAGAATTCAGACGTTCATCTAAAAGCTGAAGGTGATTCGGTTAAACTTGAAATGCTGGACGTACCAAAATATATCGAACACATTCGCCCAAAATAAAATTAACCTGTCAGCAGGGCACGGGCCTCGGCGATTTCCTCTTTGGCTTCATCAAGAATTTTAAGACTCATCTTGGGTGTAAGCTGACTCAAACCAAGACGCTTGAAGGCTGGAACAGTATCAATAGGTGGAGTGTCAGCCATTTCATCGGTACCGATAAAACTATGTAACTGGCAGACAATTATAAGATCAGTGTAGTCAGGTGTTTTGTTCTGAGGGGAACGCATCCAGTTTTCCGCTTCATTTGCCATTTCTGGCATCCATTCAGGAAATCCCCAGTTTTTCAAAATCGTACTACCAACCCGCCCCCGCAGTGAGCGAATGGTACCATCAAGAATCGTTTTGTTGTCCTCAGCTTCCGGGAACTGTGCTGCGTAATTGATAATAGCCAGCACCCCGATATCATGAACCAGGCCACCGAGCAGCGCCTGTTCGGAATCAAACTTGCCAAGTTTTTTGGCCAGCACGTGGGAGATGGCAGCCACACGTGCACTGTGATCCCAGAGTCTTTTCATACGACGTTTAAGCAAAGCGGACTTGGAACTGAACAGTTCTTTCATTGCAAAGGTCATCACCAGCTTATGGGTCAAATCGGTTCCAAGACGCATGACCGCCGAAGAAATACTTTCAACTTTATTACTGCCGCCGTACATGGCGCTATTGGCAGCTTTGATCAACTTGGCGCTTATCGCAGGGTCCGTCTGAACGATCTCGGCAATATGATTGAATGTCTTGGTTTCATCTTTAAGTGCATTGCCAATTCGTACGGCAATATCAGGCAGGGAAGGTAAAACCAGCGTATCGTTTTTCAGTTCCTGGTAAAGCTTGTAACTGATTTCATTTTCGAACGCATATTCCGAGTCAATTTGCGATGCACCGGAAGCACCAACCTCTTCTTCAATCAGAATGGTATCGATGCCGTCAGATTTTGGCTGATAGGAAGATAACAGATTATTCGGAATCTTAAGATATTGCACCGGTTGGCTGGCAATAACCTGGTATCGACGCGGAACAAGTTGAGCAATCTGGTTTTTGGCTGATTCGGTGCCAGCTTCGATGACTTTTACACCACCATCAGCCGCTTTAAGAATCAATGCGCCAGATAACAGGAAATAACCAACGTCTGAAGTATCCCCAAGTTCAATGATTTTTTCGCCCTTGGCGGCATGGCTGATAGGTACTTCATCAATGATGGACTGTAAGCGCAGCTCATTACTTCCAGCTAGGGAAGTAAACTGTTGTAGATCTTCGATCTTTAATTCCGTGTCAGACATTATATTTATGTTTTTCCTGTTTTTTTCAGAGCATAAGTAGTTGTAGATGATGCGTCAATATCAATACAGAAAAAAAGCTCGCAAAATTAAACAGGCAAAAAAAAGCCCGCAAAAACGGGCTTCTTTGAATCTGAACTTATGAAAGTTGCTCAGAAACGGGAGGAACCTACAATCTCGTGTGACAGGTCAACAACTTTCATGGCTTTTTCCATGTACTGTTGTCTGTAGTCAGCCAAAAGACCGTCCTGTGAATAGTAGTAATCTTTTCCTGAAATACCGTTTTCGTGTTCGAAATCGATGAACTGCTTCTGCATTTCAAGCATTTCAGCAATCAAGTCATTTTTCTGTTTTTTCAAAGCTTCTACATCGCTCATGTCATGTTCTCCAAGAACTTGTCAAAGTCCGGTAAACCGGAAACTGCTAAAAACGAAGCCGGAGCATACCAGATTTTGGTTATCCGGGCTATCAATAATCAAAACGGCATAATTCTACAACGATTTTTTTCAACCGCAAAGACATTGTGACGGTGGAGGCTGGTTTAATGTCAGTGAACCAATAAGTTCATTGATATGTGAAAAACCGTGTTTTAAAAGGTAGTCAGAAATGCCCTGATTCATTTCTTTACAAATCAATGGGTTATAAAACAAAGAAGTGCCAATGCCAATTGCTGACGCACCGGCTATGAGAAACTCGATTGCGTCTTCAACGGTGGTAATGCCGCCCTGGCCAATGATCGGCACATTGTGCTCCCGGCATACCTGGTGAACCTGGTGGACTTTTAAAAGAGCGATTGGTTTTATCGCCGGACCGGACAAACCTCCCTGGTTATTGCCGATAACCGGCTGACGTTTTTCGATGTCAATTGCCATGCCCATCAGGGTATTGATAACAGCAAAGGCATCACTGCCGGCATCGATGCAAAGTCTGGCATTATGGGCAATGTCAGTCTGGTTCGGTGATAATTTCGTTATCAGTGGTTTGTCAGTCACTTTGCGGCAGGCAGCAACAACCCGTGCAGACATGTCCGGGTCATTACCGAAGGCGACACCGCCTTCCTTAACATTCGGACAGGAGATATTGATTTCTATGGCATCAATTGCAGAATCATCAAATCGCTCGGTGACATAGATATACTCTTCAATAGTGGAACCGGAGACATTCGCAATAAAACGGGTTTCATTGAAATCCAGTTCCGGCAGTATACTGTCAACCACGTAATCAACACCGGGGTTTTGCAGGCCAATTGCATTTAACATACCGGCGGGTGTTTCATAAATACGGTGAGGTGCATTACCTGACCGGGCAGTCTGGGTTGTGCCCTTAAGACAAACGGCTCCCACATCTTCATTGGAAAAACCTTTTATGCGTGTGTACTCTTCACCAAAGCCAACGCAGCCGGACAGTAACACCAGAGGTGTTTGAAAATGCATGCCACAAAAGTCAGTTTGTAATAAATCTGCTGCGTTTGTCATCGGTCATATTTTCCAAAAGTGAATAGATTACCAAGAGTGAATAAGATTAAATGTTTAATATCGTACTTTACCAGCCTGAGATTCCCCCCAACACGGGCAATATTATACGACTTTGCGCCAACACTGGCTGTACACTGCATCTGATCAAACCGTTGGGTTTTGAACTTGATGATAAACGCATGCGCCGGGCCGGGCTTGATTACCATGAATGGGCCAGTGTTGAGGTTTATGATAACTGGGAAGACTTTATTAATAAAACGTCACCAGAAAATATTTATGCCTGCTCAACCAAGGGCAAGCGCCACTATTCGGATGTGACTTACCAGCAAGGCGACTATCTTTTGTTTGGGCCCGAAACCCGCGGCCTGCCTGATTCAATACTGCATGAGCAGGGCCTGGAAAACTGCCTGAGGCTGCCAATGCTGCCAGACAGCCGCAGCATGAACCTGTCAAATGCAGTTTCGGTGTTTGTGTATGAGGCCTGGCGTCATACAGGGTTTAAAAACAGCGTCTAATTATTTTCTGCCTTAACCTGGCGAGAAAGCAATGACTGAACGGCTTTCTCGGGGGGCATATTCTCATAAAGCACCTTGTAAGCCTGGTCTGTTATAGGCATTTCAACACCTATTTCCTTAGCCTTGAGAAACACTTCACGGGTGGTGCCGATGCCTTCTACCTCCTGGCCAATTTCTTCTCTGGCCTGTTCGATGGATTTTCCACCGGCCAGCGCCAGCCCAAGTCTGCGGTTGCGTGACTGGTCGTCAGTACAGGTAAGTACCAGGTCACCAAGACCGGCCAGTCCCATAAAGGTTTCTGCTTGACCACCCAGGGCAAGACCAAAGCGGGATATTTCGGCCAGTCCTCTTGAAATCAACGCAGCACGGGAGTTTGCTCCATAGCCCAGGCCATCAGATATGCCGGCGGCAATGGCCATAACATTTTTGGCGGCGCCGCCAACCTGAACACCGATAACATCATTGCTGGTATAGGGGCGAAATGCACCGTTTTGAAGATACGATGCCAGTTTTTCAGCGTGCTTTTCCTGTTCGGATGCGATAACTATAGCGGTAGGCAGACCACGAGCAACTTCCATAGCGAAAGTCGGTCCTGATACAACTGCCAGGGATTGTTGAGGACCAAGAATGTTTCGGCAGACATCACTCAGAAGGGCATTGTTTTCCGGAGACAGCCCCTTGCTTGCCCAACTGATTCGGGTGTTTTCAGAAACCAGGGGTTTAAGTTGTCTGACTACCGAAGAAAAGGCATGACTCGGTACAACAATTAAAACTTCTTCGGCATCTTTAACGCAGACTTGTAAGTCGGAGTAAGCCTGTAAGTTATCAGGTAAGTTTATGCCAGGCAGGTAGTGAGCGTTTTCACGGCTATGCTGAATTTGTGCAATTTCAGATTCAAGATGGCCCCACAGGAATACATCAAGGTCACTTCGAGCAAGCTGTATGGCCAGTGCCGTTCCCCAGGATCCCGCACCTAATACAGCAACTTTACTCATTTGCGAAAATTAATGCTGGGCGGCTTTTTCTTTTTGCTGCTGGATCTGTTGAGCAAAAAGGGCTTCGAAATTGATTGGAGAAAGAATCAGTTGCGGGAAGCTTCCCTTGTTGACCAGGTCAGATACGGCTTCACGCACGTAGGGGAAAAGAATGTTTGCACAGGTAATTGCAATTACCGGTGCCAGCTGATTTTCGGCAATACCTTTAATGGTGAAAATACCGGCCTGGTGTACTTCTGCAAGAAAGGCGGTTTTATCTTCTGATTTGACGGTAACGGTGACTTTTAAAACAACCTCGTAAACATTATCTGCAAGTTTTTTGGATTCAGTGCCGAGGTTTAAGTCCATGTTGGGTTTCCAGTCGCCGGTAAAAATATCCGGAGAATTGGGAGTCTCGAAAGAGACATCTTTCATATAGACACGTTGTATGGAAAGTTCGAGTTGAGGTTGCTGCTGGTTATCCTGGTTTGTTGCACTTTCTGTCGCTTGGTCTTCAGACATTATTGATCCTGTTTGTTCTTGTTATTTCGGGTTATTTTTTAGTTACTTTTTCGTTACTGGCAGGTTCTCGCTTTGCCAGTTAAGTATGCCGCCCTTAAGATTGTGGACGTTTTCAAAACCTTCCTTTTTCAGTTGTTTACAGGCCATCGATGACTGGGCGCCCGACCGGCAACTGACAATAATTGGTTTATCCTTGTGTTTTTGCAACTGATTCATCTGGCTGGCTAAGGTTGTTGCAGGGATATTGATGGCGTTGATTATGTGTCCCTGGGAATAATCAGCTGCCGGGCGTACATCAACGACAACGGCATTCTCATGATTGATTAACTCGGTTGCCTTGACCGGGGTGATATTGCCTTGATTACCGCTTAACAGGTTATGCATCAGCAGGCTGGCTGAGATAAGCAAGGCTGTAACCAGCAACGTGTGGTTACCTGAAAATTCGAGAATTTGTTCGATCATGATGATTTAAGTGAGTCGTCAAAAAGCATTAAGGTGATCATTCAGCCATGCAGAATACTTCACGCATCATTGAAATCAGTTTTAGTGTGCGTGCATCACCGACTTTGTAGTAAACGCGGTTGGCGTCCTTGCGAGAATGCAAGATACCCTTATCACGCAAAATTGCCAGGTGCTGGGAAATATTGCTTTGGGAGGTACCTACCTGTTCAACGATATCCTGGACACTGACTTCCTGCTCACCAAGGGTGCACAGAATTTTCAGTCTTAATGGATGAGACATTGCTTTAAGCGATCTTGAAGCACGCTCAATATCAGCATCACCGGTCAGAAGTTGTTCAACAGCATCAAAGTCAGAATTTAAAATTGGCGTGTCAGGGTTACTCATAACTGCCTATACCCTTTTTTGTAGTAGTAAATTAGTGAATAATACAATGATTATTGAGACATTTGAACGCAATCTTAATATTAAATAGAGAATAATCAATAATTCATTTAAAAACCCTGCAACAGACATTAAACAGCTGCTCATTTTAAGCTGGATTAATCAGTGATCGCGTGATTTAATGCTCGTAATTTCAATAAGTTAGTGAAGCATCTGGGAAAATTGTTGTCACATTTACCGAATTTTTCAGATGCCATGGATAGTAGATAAATTTCATGTCAGGCAAAAATAAAACCGTTGTCCTGGTCATCCTGGATGGCTGGGGAAATAGTGACAGCACCGACTACAATGCCATTTATTCGGCAAAAAAACCGGTTTTTGATCGTTTATTAAAAGAACATCCCCATACTGAAATCCAAACCTCTGGCGCTGCCGTTGGACTGCCTGCCGGTCAAATGGGTAATTCGGAAGTTGGACACCTGAATCTTGGTGCAGGGCGCGTTGTTTACCAGGAAATTACCCGTATCAGCCGCTCAATCCGTACCGGCTCATTTTTTGAGAACCGCACACTCACAGACGCCGTTGACCTGGCGGTTGAGAATCAGCGGGCTGTGCATATTGTTGGTCTGCTATCTCCGGGTGGTGTTCACAGCCACGAAGATCATATCCATGCCATGGTCAAGCTTGCGGTTGAGCGTGGAGCCGGGCAGGTATACCTGCATGTGTTTACGGATGGCAGGGATATGCCGCCAAAAAGCGCAAAAGCTTCCCTTGAGAAAATGCAGGAAGTGTTTGATGAACTGGGCAATGGCCGCATTGTTTCCGTCGTAGGGCGTTATTTTGCAATGGACAGGGACCACCGATGGGATCGCGTTCAATGTGCCTATGACCTGATGATTGATGGAACTGCCAAGTATGAAGCGGATGACCCGTTAACTGCACTGCAAATGGCATATGAGCGCGGAGAAACAGACGAATTTGTCAAGCCAACCCGCATCGGTGAAGTGGTTACCATTAACGAGGGTGATGTAGTTGTTAACATGAACTTCCGTTCAGACAGGGCCCGCCAAATTACCCGTCCATTTATCGAACTCGATTTTGATGGCTTCAGTCGTGATCGCCTGCCAAGGCTGGGTCGATATGTCAGCCTGACTGAATATAACCGTGATTTTGATATTCCGGTGGCCTTCCCGCCGGAAAGACTCAAGAATGTATTTGGTGAATATATTTCCAACCTTGGTTTGAGACAGTTGAGAATTGCTGAAACCGAAAAATATGCACACGTTACCTTTTTTTATAACGGTGGCCTGGAGACTCCTTTTGAAGGTGAAGACAGGGTGCTGATTCCATCCCCGCAGGTTGCAACCTATGATCTTATGCCGGAAATGAGTGCCAGGCAGTTAACTGATGATCTCACCGATGCAATCGACAGTGGTGATTACGACACGATTATCTGTAATTTTGCCAATGGTGACATGGTTGGTCATACCGGTAATTTTGATGCGGCGGTTTCTGCGGTGGAAACGCTTGATGAATGCCTGGGACGTGTTCTCAAGGCGGTCCATCGTAATAATGTGGAATTACTGATCACGGCTGATCATGGTAACTGTGAACAGATGCTTGATCCTGATATCGACCAGCCATATACCGCGCATACGACCAACCCGGTGCCATTGATTTATGTTGGCGGAAAAGATATCACCCTGCTTGACCAGGGCGCTTTATGTGATATCAGTCCCACCATACTTGATCTGATGGGCCTTGGCGTTCCACGGGAAATGTCGGGTCACTCTTTAATAAGGCCTGCGGAAAGTAGCGAATAAAAATGCTGTCTTTACGGCACCGGTTTCTGAATAAATATTCATATTTCATTTTCTTTTTCCTGTCTGGATTCTCAGTTTGTCACGCTGCAGAAGAAGGCAAAAAACTTGAAAATATCAGGGGAGAGATCCGTCAGCTTTCGCAATCGATTGAGAAAGACCAGGGCTACTACAAAACGCTGCAGGCTGAACTTGTCAAAGAGGAAAAGCTTCTCGGAGAGATTGGCAGCGAGTTGCATCGGCTGGAATCAAAAATCCAGTTTGAGAACCAGCAGCTTTCCAGCCTGAACCAGGAAAAACAGCGGCAGCTGGAGTCGCTTGCCGAAACCCGTTCGCAACTGGGGTCTCTTGTGCGTTCCGCTTATGCGCTCGGCAGACAGGAGCGTATCAAGCTTTTTCTAAACCAGCAGGACCCGGAAGTCCTTAACCGGGTAATAAATTACTACGACTATTTTAACCGGCAGCGAATACAGCAGATTGAAGCGGCCAATCGTTTAATACTGCAAATTTCAGAATCTGAAGAAAAAATACAAATTGCGAAAATGGATCTTGAATCCAGCCATCAGTTGAAAAAACAGCAATTAAAAGAATTTGAACGGGCAAAACAAAACAGAACACGCCTGGTCGCCGAGTTACAACAGAGTATCAAGGGCAAGAAACAAACCCTGTCACGCTTGAAGGAAGATGAGGCGGCACTGTCGCAGCTGCTCAAAAGCATAAAACAGCAGCAGATGGAACAAAAACAAAGGTTTTCCAGTCAAAAAGGTAAAATGTCCTGGCCGGCAAAGGGTTATCTCAAAAACCTGTTTGGCACGGTAAAAGCCGAAGGTGTTAAATGGGATGGCGTTTTTATAACGGCTGAAGAAGGCTCGGAAATCAAGAGCATTCATCATGGCAAAGTGGCCTATGCAGACTGGTTACGGGGTTACGGTCTCTTGATAATTGTTGATCATGGAGAAGGATATATGTCACTGTACGGTCATAACCAGAGTCTTTTCAAAGAAGCCGGGGACCAGGTTGAAGCTGGAGAATCCATTGCACTGGTTGGTAACAGCGGTGGACAGAACAAGCCGGGACTGTATTTCAGTATCAGAAAAAAGGGTAAGCCAACTAACCCGAAAAAATGGTGTGTAAATGCCAAGGGAAGAAAACTGTAATGATCGAATTCAAAGGTTATTTAAACGGGTTAACTGCCCTTGTGATTGCTGCGACTATCTCGTTATCTCCTGTTATCTCGGCACAGGAAGCATCCGACGAAAAGAAAGACAAAAATGCTGAGCTGCCGATAGAACAGCTGCGCATTTTTTCCCAGGTGTTTGGCCGGGTAAAAAAGGATTACGTTGAAGAGGCTGAAGACAAGGAACTGCTGGAAAATGCCATCAAGGGAATGCTGGCCGGCCTGGATCCGCACTCCAGTTACCTCGATGCAGAAGATTTTGAAGACCTTAAGGAAGGCACCAGTGGAGAATTTGGCGGCCTGGGAATTGAGGTGGGCTCCGAAGACGGTTTCATTAAAGTGATTGCGCCTATTGATGACACCCCTGCTGATCGTGCGGGTGTTAAAGCCGGCGACCTGATCACCCGTATCGATGATAAGTCAGTCAAGGGCATGAGTCTTGATGAATCGGTCAAACTTATGCGCGGCAAGCCCGGAACAGAAATTGTTTTGACCATTTCACGCGAAGGTGAAGAAAAGCCCCTGACAATTACCATTGAGCGAGATGTCATTAAAGTTGCCAGCGTCAAAAATAAAGTGCTGGAAAAGGATATTGCCTATATCCGTATATCACAATTCCAGGCCAGAACCACCGAAGACCTGCTCAAGGCGATCAAAAAGCTGCGCAAAAAACTTGATGGTGAAATCAAAGGCCTGATTCTGGATTTACGAAACAATCCCGGAGGTGTTTTGAATGCAGCGGTTTCTGTCAGTGACGCATTCCTGGAAGAAGGTTTAATCGTTTATACCAAGGGGGCCTCGGAGTCATCCAAGCTCGAATTCAAGGCCGCACCTGATGATGTGATCGACGGTGCACCTATCGTTGTGCTGGTTAACAAGGGTTCAGCATCGGCATCAGAGATTGTCGCAGGGGCTTTGCAGGATCATAAACGTGCGGTCATTATGGGAAGACAGACATTCGGCAAGGGGTCAGTGCAGACCATTATTCCGATAACGAAAACTGTCGCCATCAAACTCACCACTGCCCGATATTACACACCTAATGGCCGCTCAATTCAGGCTGAAGGCATCGTCCCCGATATAAAACTGGCATCGCTGGAAATTACCAGTAAAGCAGATGACGATAATCATCGTTTTACCGAAGCTGACCTGGCGGGCCACCTTACCGGTGAGGATGAGGAAAATTCTAAAAACAAAAAAATGAAAAATGCAGAAGAAAGCAAGTCACTTGCCGAAAAGGATTATGAATTAAGTGCAGCAGTAAACCTGATGAAAGGTCTGATGCTCTACAACGGCAAACACAAATAATCTTTAATGAAGCGAGTCTTGCAAATACTGGTGCTTGGCCTGGTTATACTGGGCAACACTGCCCATTCAGCAGAATCACTGGTAACCATCATCATTGATGATTTAGGTAACAATGCAGACCATGGCGTTGAGGCAATTCATTTACCCGGTGACATAACCTATGCGTTGTTGCCCAATACGCCTTTTGCCAGCGTACTTGCGGAACTGGCCCATGAAAAAGGTCGCCAGGTGATTTTGCACTTGCCGATGCAATCTGAACATCATGAAAAACTCGGTCCGAACGGTTTGCACGAAAAGATGCAGGAAGCTGAGTACAAGTGGAATGTTCTGTCTGCGCTGGAATCAGTTCCACACGTGACCGGACTTAATAACCATATGGGCAGCCTGCTTACGCAAAAAGAAGAACCAATGAAATGGTTAATGAGTGTACTGCAGGAAAAACAGCTGATTTTTTTAGACAGCCGCACAACAACAAAAACCGTCGCCCAGCAAACCGCCGATGCCATGGGTGTAACATCGCTACGAAGAGACGTTTTTATCGATAACGAACGACAGTCTGTTGCCATGCAAAAGCAGCTTGATGAATTGATAAAAAAATCCAAGCAGCAGGGTTATGCAACAGGTATAGCGCACCCCTACCCGGAAACACTGGCTTTCCTGAAAGAGCAACTGCCTTTACTTGGCGAAAAAGGTGTTAAGCTCGTACCATTATCAGAGGTGGTAAAAAAACGATATCAACATTTAGAGCAGGTAGTATCGATAGAGCAGACTGAATCAGATAAGCAGGCTAAATCAAATAAAAGGAATCCGCCATGTCAACCGTCCTTGTCCCACTCGCCCAAGGTTGTGAAGAACTCGAAGCCGTAACCATTATCGATTTACTGCGCAGGGCAGAAATCAATGTCATTACAGCGTCATTGGACGGAGCTACGATAACCGCCAGCAGAGGAGTAAAGCTCGTTGCTGATCAGTCACTTGACGAGGTGATTGAGCAGGACTTTGACATGATTGTTTTACCCGGTGGAGTGTCCGGGGCAAATCATCTTGATGACGATGAACGCATTCATGCTTTGCTGAAAAAAATGCACAAGGCCGGAAAATATACAGCAGCAATTTGTGCAGCACCCAAGGTACTTGCCAATGCCGGATTGCTGGAAGGAAAAAAGGCAACGAGTTATCCTGGATTTATTGATAAAATGGATTTACCCCAAACCCGTGTGCTGGAAGAAACCGTGGTGATCGATGATAAATTAATAACTTCCAGGGGGCCGGGAACAGCCATGGATTTTGCCCTGACATTAATCGAAAAGCTGTCAGGAAAACAAAAGCGCGATGCGGTTGAAGCCGGATTGCTAAGACCCA